>NZ_JASKYR010000999.1:0-2048 GCF_041028215.1 Streptomyces flavofungini | reverse complement strand
CAACTCAACTTATGAAGCGAGGCAACCTTGGGTGTAGGCTGCTCGCATGTCCGATACCAGCCCTCAGGGCGATCCCGCACCGGCACCGATCGGGCGCCGCGAGCGCAAGAAGGCCGCCACCCGGCAGGCCATCGCCGACGCCGCGCTCCGTTCCTGGAGCGCGGCTACGACGATGTCGGCATCCGCGAGATCGCGGACGCCGCCGATGTCTCCACCACCACGCTGTTCAAGCACTTCCCCGTCAAAGAGGCGCTCGTCTTCGACGAGGAGAATGATCGGGAGGCCGCCCTGCTGGCGGCCGTACGGGAACGCCCCGCGGGTCAGTCCATCCCGGACGCCCTGCGTGAGCACGCACTGCGCCACCGCAAGGCCGACAACGGCGACCCCCGCTTCGTGGCCTTCCTGGAGCTGGTGAACAGCACCCCGGCCCTGCGCGACTACCACCAGGCCACGTGGATGCGCTACGCCGCCGCCCTCGCCGATGCCATCGCCGAGGAAAGCGGCCTCCCCGCGGGCGACCCCGCCTGCACAGCCCTGGCCCACTTCGCCCTGGAAGCACCCCAGGCCGCGCGCAGCCACCCCGACCCCCAGCAGGTCATCACCAAGGCGTTCGACCTGCTCGACAGCGGCTGGCGCGGCCTCAGCCGGTAGCCCCGTAGCCCCGTGGCCTCGAAGGTCCGTAGGCCCATAGCCTCGTAGCCTCATAGGCCCTGATCAGCCGGTATGCCACGCGAACGTCAGCACTGCGCCGGACTGCCGTCAGGCCTCTTGACGACGAAGCCGGACTTGCCGCTCGCGCCCGCGAGTTGCCAGGTGACTGTCGGCTTCTCGCAGATCTCGGCGCCATTGCTGACGGTGACCTCGGTGCGGAACTCGGCGCTCCGGCCGGGCTCCAGATGCAGGAGCACGTTCTTGCAGATCGATGTACGGGGGCTGCCGGACCGGGCGGTGCAGGGGTACTCATGGACCTGGCCCTCGCGGTCGGTGTAGACGACGTTGTACGACCAGCCCAGCCGGGGTGAGTCCAGGATGAGAGTGACGTCCTGATGGCCGAGGTAGGTACCGGAGGTGTTGGTGACCTTCACCTTGGGCCAGGCGTTGCGCCCCGGAGAGGTCCACACACCCGGGACGCCCTCGACCCGCACCTTCTGCGCGGGCGGTGCCTCCGAGACCCGCCACAGCGTCGCGCCGTAGTCGGTCGCGTAGACCGAACCGTCCTTGGCGAGCGCGACATGGTTGAGCATGCCGTCCTTCTTGCGGGCCACCGTACGGCTGGTGCCGTCGGTGAGATTCACCTCCCGCAACAGGCCGTCCCGACCGGTGGTGTAGGCGGTGCCCTTGCCCGTGAGGGCCACCCCGGCAACGCCTGTCAGGCCTTCGCTGACGGTCCTCTTCTGGCCGGTGTGCAGATTCACCGCGTACAGCTTGCTGACGCTGGTGGCGGCGACGTAGGCCGTACCCTTGCCGTCCAGCGCCAGGCCGTGCGGGTTGTCGAGACCGGCGGTGACTTCGCTGGTCTTGTGGGTGCCGAGGTCGACCTCGAACAGCTTGTCGCCGTTGTAGTCGGTCACATAGGCGAGGCCCTGGCCGTCCAGCGCCGCGCTGTGGGCGCTGCCGAGGCCGGAGCCGACCTCGGTCTTCTTGCCCGTGGCCAGGTCCACCTTCCACAGCTTTCCGTTGGTGCTGTCGGTGCTGTAGGCGTGGCCCTGGCCGTCCAGGGCCACCACGATCGTGCCGGGCAGGCCGGTGGCCACCTCGGACGCCCTGCCCGTGGCCAGGTCGACGTCCATGAGCCGGTCGCTTCCGCCGTCGGCGACGAAGGCGTGCCCGGCATCGTCCAAGGCGACGCCGAACCCTTGGGAGAGCTGCTCGCTGACCTTGCGGCAGCCCGCGGACGGGCAGTCGATCGGGTCCTCCACCACGGCCGGAGCACCGCCGGGGGCCTCGGACGTGAGAGCCGCCGCGGCACCGGCGGTCAGCCCCGACCCGCAGGACAGGGCGGCGACAGCGACGCCCGCGGCGACCCACCTCCCCCGCCTGCCGCGGAC
>NZ_JASKYR010000998.1:0-2473 GCF_041028215.1 Streptomyces flavofungini | reverse complement strand
AAGGCGCTGCGGTCGGTGGAGCGCAGCAGCATCAGGACGCCCGCCGGGACGCCGTGGCCGGGCAGCGGCGTGATCACCACCGAGCACACGGGTCCGGTGAAGTGCGCGGGGACCGCCCACTCCGGCAGGGACGCCGGGTCGATCCAGCGGGAGGGCACGGGCGGGAACCCCTGCATCGCCTCGGCGAGGCCGGGGACCTCGGCGAGGTCGRCCGCGAGAGTGGAGTGCGTGACCTCGCCCTCCGGGCCCGTGTAGGTCACGGGGTATACGTTTCCTCGGCCCGGCGCGATCATGATGGCGGCGTCGCAGAGGTGCCCTGCTGCCATGGTGGCCGTCACTTCCATGCATCGCTCGACGTTGAGGGAGGCCAGGAGCTGCTGGGAGGCGTCGGCGAGCAGGGCCGTGCGCCCGCGTTCCGCGCGCAGGTCGTCCTCGGCCCGGCGCCGGGGGGTGTCCTCCGTGAGCCACCAGGCGAGGTGTCCGTCGGCGAGGCGGTCGGGGCGGGCCTCGAAGCTGCGCTCGCCGATGTCGCCCCGTATGGCTTCCTCGGGTCCGCTGTTGCCCTCGGGTCCGCTGACGTCTCCCGGTCCGCTGACGTCCGCCGGTCCCCTGACGTCTCCCGGTCCGCTGACGTCTCCCGGTCCGCTGACGTCTCCGGGGCCTCCGGCGTCCTCGGTGCCGCGCTGCCGGGCGGGCAGGCCGGGCGGTGCGGGCGCGGCGGCCAGCCGGGCGTGTGCGGCGGCGAGCCACTCGGGGACCGCGTCGCCGAACGGGGTGCCGCACGCCGCGTCCGGCAGCAGCACCCTGCCCGCCGCGTTCGCCGCCACGACCCGGCCGCCACGATCGGCGACGATCATGGCGTACGGTGCGGTGGCCCAGGCGTCGGCGAGGGCCGCGGGTGCGGTGCGCCGTGCTGCTTCGGCCTGCTCAGGTGCCTTCATGTCGAAGGGCGCGCGGTGCGAACCCCTCACCCCCTTCCGGAGCCGGTCAGTTGTCGTACGACAACAGTCCCCTCTCGGCACCACACTTGGCAAACCACCGCGGGGATTCCACCCCACTGATGGCGATACGCGGCGGCGAACGCGCCGTACGTACGAGTGCCACATGGGCGTTCGACCGTGACGGGGGTTCGGGGTGCCGCGGGTTCGGGCCTCCACCGACTCCGCGCGGCATGCGCCGGGAGAGGGCGCGGGGCTGCCCGGCCGGGTCGGCAGGCCGCTCAGCCGGTCGCGCCGAGCGCGTCCGTCAGGGGCAGTTCCACGGTGATGACCTTGCCGTCGCCGTGCAGGACGAGCGTGATGACGTCGGCCAGTTCGCGGACGAGCGACCAGCCGTAGCCGCCCTCGCCGTCGGCGACGCTGTCGCCCATGCCCAGCCGCATCCGGCGGTAGCTCGGCGTCGCGGGCAGGTCGGTCGAGCGGTCGCCCACGGAGACGCGGATCTCCCGGGCCCCCGCGCTGACGCCGAACCCGGTGACTCCCCCGCCGTGCCGCAGGGCGTTGGTGAACAGTTCCGACACCACGAGGAGGATGTCGCCGAGGACCCGCTCGCCCACCGCGGCACCGCCGCGGTCCAGCCGGTCCTGGAGCACGCTCACCACATACCCGCGGGCCTGGCCCGCGGTGTCGGGGAGCGGGGAGACATCCGGCAGCGAAGCCACTATCTCGCTCTCGCGCGGCCTGTCGGACGGCGCATTGAGGCTCACACGCAGACTCCCTTACCGGGCCGGGGGAAGGACGGTGCCGATGTCCTCGGCCATGTCGAAGAACTCCGCGGTTCCCGTCACGTCGAACAACCGGTGCACGACGGGCCGGAAGGGTCCGCACAGCACGAGCCGCTTGCCGAGGGCCTTGTGGCGACGCTGGGCGGCCAGGAGGGCGTGCAGCACCGACGAGTCCGCGAATTCCAGGGCCGAGAGGTCGATGACCGTGGCCTCCGCCCGCCCTTCGGACTCGGCGGACCCGGCCAGCTCCTGCTCCAGGTCATGAACATTGTCGGCGTCCAGAGACCCCGTCACGGACACCACCGTGACCTGGTCGCGTCTCTCGACCGACAACTCCGCCGTCACCTTCACACCGCGTCGTCCCTTCCGTGGTGGCGGCAGCTCCCCGGGCCGAAGAAGAAACACGCGCCGGTGACAAGAGTGGTGCCGGGGCGATTCTACGTAATCGGGCCGCCCGGGGAGCAGCGGCCTTGCTCACTCGTGAGCGCGAGTTCCGTCGCCGCTCACGGCCGCAGCAGCCCGCCGAGCGCCGCGCCGAACTCGGCGGGGTGCGTGGTCAGGCCGACATGCCCGCCGGGCAGCCGCTCCGGCTCGATGCCGAGGCGCCCGGCCAGGCAGGCGGCGGCCCGGTGGGGCAGCTCGCCCCGCGAGTCCCGGCCGCAGGCGATCACGAGCCGGTCCGTCAGCCTCTCCAGCAGACGCACGTCCGGGGAGTACCGCATGAAACGGGGCACGATGCGCCCGATGAAG
>NZ_JASKYR010000997.1:0-2832 GCF_041028215.1 Streptomyces flavofungini | reverse complement strand
CCTCCGCCGCCGTCGCCCGCGCGTTGCGACGGGCCAGCTCGTCCAGGAGGTCCGCCTCCTCGCCGCCGCGCAGGAGGAACAGGACGAAGGGGTCGGCGTCCAGGAGGCGGGCCGTCTGGTACGCCAGGGCCGCCGCGTGCTTGCAGGGGTGGCCGCGGTCCGGGCAGGTGCAGGAGGGGGACAGCTCGCGGGCGCCCGGCAGGAGGGGCACGTCCGTACGGGCCGCCGCGTCGGCGAGGGCGTGCGGCATGTCCTTGTCCAGGAGCGCCGCGATGTGCGCGGCGTCCGCCGTCACCGCGTCCAGGAAGCGGTCCCAGTGTTCGGGCAGCATCGTGCGCAGGCGGATCTCCGCGCGGTAGGGGCGGGGGCGGCTGCCGTGGACGTAGGCGACGATGCGGCCGGGCGCGACGGTGATCGTGTCGACGGCGCCGTCCCTGGCGTACGTCCTGCCGCGCGCCAGACGGGCCTGGTCGAGGGCGCTCGTCTTCAGCGCGTCGATCCAGGCGTTCCCCCACCAGGTCGCGGCGAAGGGTGCCTCCGGGTCGGGGTGCGGCGGCAGCGCGGGGAAGACGCGTCCGCTGCCCATGCGGCTCGTCTCGCTCATTCCGCTGGCCCAGCCCAGGCCGCCCCGGCGCCTCATGCCGCCCTCCGCAGCGCGACCAGGTCCGCGAGCTCCGCGTCGGACAGCTCCGTGAGGGCCGCTTCGCCGCCGTCGCCGAGCACCGCGTCCGCCAGCGCCTGCTTCGCGGCGAGCAGTTCGGCGATGCGGTCCTCCACCGTGCCCTCGGTGATGAGGCGGTGGACCTGGACGGGCCGGGTCTGGCCGATGCGGTAGGCGCGGTCGGTGGCCTGCTCCTCGACCGCGGGGTTCCACCAGCGGTCGTAGTGGATGACGTGGCCCGCGCGGGTGAGATTCAGACCCGTCCCCGCCGCCTTGAGGGAGAGCAGGAAGACCGGCACCTCGCCCGACTGGAAGCGGTCCACCATCTCCTCGCGCCGCGCCACCGGCGTGCCGCCGTGCAGGAGTTGGGCGCCGACGCCCCTGGCCGAGAGGTGCGCCTCCAGGAGCCGCGCCATCTCCACGTACTGCGTGAAGATCAGGACGGCGCCCGCGCTCTCCGACTCCGTGAGGATGGTGTCCAGGAGTTCGTCGAGCAGCTCCAGCTTGCCCGAGCGGGGACGGCCCGACCGCGTGGTCAGCGCGCCGTCCTTCAGGTACTGCGCCGGGTGGTTGCAGATCTGCTTCAGCGCCATCAGCAGCTTCATCACCAGGCCGCGCCGCGCTATGCCCTTCGAGGCCTCGATGCGGGCCAGTGTCTCGCGGACCACCGCTTCGTAGAGCGAGGTCTGTTCGCGGGTGAGCGTGACCGGGTGGTCCGTCTCCGTCTTCGGCGGGAGCTCCGGGGCGATGCCGGGGTCGGACTTCTTGCGGCGGAGGAGGAAGGGGCGCACGAGACGGGCCAGGCGGACCATCGCCTCGTCGTTCTCGGCCTGCTCCCCGCCCTCCACCAGGCGCGCGTGCCGGGCGCGGAACGCCTTGAGGGGGCCGAGCAGTCCGGGGGTCGTCCAGTCGAGGAGGGCCCAGAGCTCGGAGAGGTTGTTCTCCACGGGGGTGCCGGTGAGGGCGACGCGGGCGGGCGAGGGGATGGTGCGCAGCGCCTTCGCCGTGGCCGCGTGCGGATTCTTGACGTGCTGTGCCTCGTCGGCGACGACCAGGCCCCACGGCCGCGCGGCGAGCTCGGCGGCGCTCGAACGCATCGTGGCGTACGTGGTGAGGACGAAGCCGCCGGTCAGGCCCGCGAGGGTGCGGTCAGGGCCGTGGAAGCGGCGCACCGGCACGCCCGGCGCGAAGCGCTCGATCTCCCGCTGCCAGTTGCCGAGCAGCGAGGCGGGGCAGACCACCAGGGTCGGCGCGGGGTGCGCGCGGTGGAGGTGCAGGGCGATCAGCGTGATCGTCTTGCCGAGGCCCATGTCGTCGGCGAGGCAGCCGCCGAGACCCAGCGAGGTCATGCGGTCCAGCCAGGCGAGCCCGCGGAGCTGGTAGTCGCGGAGCGTCGCGTGCAGGCCGGGGGGCTGGGCGATGGCCGCGAGGTCCCCGGTCACCCGCTCGCGCAGTCCCGCCAGGGCGCCGACGGGCACGGCGGGCACCCGCTCCCCGTCGACCTCGGCCGTGCCGGTGAGCGCCACGGAGAGGGCGTCCACCGGGTCGAGCAGTCCGAGGTCCCGCTTGCGCGCCTTGCGGACGAGCTCGGGGTCGACCACCACCCACTGGTCGCGGAGGCGGACGACCGGGCGGTGCGCCTCGGCGAGAAGGTCGAGCTCCGCCTCGGTCAGCGGGTCGCCGGGCCGGTCGCCGAGCGCGAGCTGCCAGCGGAACTCCAGGAGTTCCTCGGTCTTGAAGAAGTCGAAGTTGTCGGCGGCGGTGCCGGGCGCGGGGCGGACGACGGCCGTGGCGGTGAGGCCGCGCGTCAGCTCGCGCGGCCAGTGGACGGTCACGCCCGCCGCGCCGAGACGGCCAGCCGCCGCGCCCAGCAGGTCGTACAACTCCTCCTCGCTCAGGGGGAGCACGTCTGGGAGCCGCCGCTCCAGCAGGCGGGCCAGGGGTGGCCAGACGCGGGCCGCGCGGCGCACCGCGAGCAGGGTGTCCACCTGGGCGCGGGGGCCGAAGTGGTCCGCGCCCGCCCAGAGTCCCGGCACGTCGGTGACGAGCGAGGGGTCGGCGAGGCTGTGCACCTGGACGACGGCCGCGGCGGGGCTGGCCACGGCCGCGCGGGAGACTCCGTCGGCGGAGCCGGTCTCCGCCCGGTCCCTCTCCCCCGGGCCGCTCTCCGC
>NZ_JASKYR010000996.1:0-1907 GCF_041028215.1 Streptomyces flavofungini | reverse complement strand
CGCAGCCCGGCTACGGCTATCCGCAGAGCCCGCCGCCCGCGCCGGGACCGTACAACCAGCCGACCCAGCCGCAGCAGCCGGGTCCGTACCAGCAGCCGGGCCCCTACGGCCAGCAGCCGGGCCCCTACGGCCAGCAGCCCGGCCCCTACGGCCAGCCCCAGCAGCCCGGACCGTACAACCAGCCGACGCAGCCGCAGTACGGCTACCCGCACCAGCAGCCCCCTACGCAACCGCAGTTCCCCGGCACTCCGCCCGGCGGCCCCGACGGCAGGGGCGGGCGCAGGAAGCTGGTGGTCATAGTCGCCGCCGCCGTGGCCGCGCTGCTGGTCGCGGGCGGTGTCACGTACGCCGTGGTCGGCGGTGACGACGGCGAGAAGAAGCCCGAGGCGAAGAACAAGGACCCGAAGTCCTCCGCCTCCGCGCCCGCCAACCCCGGTACGGGTGACGGCGACGGCAACGAGGGCAAGGAGGACCTCAACGAGGGCCGCCAGCCCGGTGAGGCGAAGGTCCTCTGGTACAAGGAGGCCCCCAAGGTCCCCGGCTCCGGCGGCGACGCCCCGGGCATGTGGATCGAGGGCGACACGGTGGTCAAGGCCGCCTACAAGCAGCTGTTCGCGTACAACGTGGACAACGGCGACATCGCCTGGCCCGCCATCACGTTCCCGCAGAAGCTCTGCGCCGCGACGAAGACGGCCACCGACGACGGCAAGATCGTGGTCGCCTTCAAGGAGGGCACCAAGAGCACGGCCAAGTGCAACCAGCTCCAGGTCATCGACCTGAAGACGGGCAAGAAGGGCTGGGGCAAGCCGGTCAAGGAGGAGGGACTCTTCGACTTCGCGTCGCAGAGCCAGCTCACCCTCGTCGGCGACGACATCCTCATGGTCGGCCGCGACCAGTCCGGCACCGCGCTGCGGATGAGCGACGGCAAGAAGCTCTACGTCTCGGAGAAGAAGGACGAGGGCACCTGCTTCCCCAACGGCTTCGCCGCCGAGGGCCGGAAGCTCGTCAGGGCGCTGTCCTGCGGGGCGAGCACGCCGAACGAGCACGACGAGCTCCAGCAGCTCGACCCGGAGACCGGCAAGGCCCTGTGGACCAAGAAGTTCCCCAAGGGCTGGCGCGTCAAGAAGCTCTACTCGGTGAGCCCGACGGTGGTCTACTCCGAGAACGAGGACAAGAAGAAATGGAACGTCTCCGTCCTTAAGCCGAACAGCGACGCGACGCGTTCCGAGCTCATCACCAAGGACGGCTTCGCGCCCGAGTGCGACTCCTCCATCCTCAGCCGTGACCTCACCGGGTGCCTCGGCACGGTGACGGACACCAAGTACCTCTACCTGCCGACGGACAAGAAGAGCGGCGCCAATGAGGTCGTGGCGTTCAGCCTGGACAGCGGCAAGGAGGCCTGGCGGACCAAGTCGCCGCTGGAGGAAACGATGCTCCCGCTGAAGTCCGTGGACGGCCAGCTGATCTCCTACGTCACCCCGTCCTACGACTCCGGTGGCCGGGTGGTCTCCATCCCGACCTCCGGTTCGCACACGCCGAAGACCCTTCTCCAGCACCCGAAGGGCACTTCGAAGATCGAGAGCGGCTTCTACTCGAAGGACGTCGACTACGTGGACGGGCGCTTCTACCTCTCCACCACCAGCCTGCTGGGAACCTCGGGCCAGGCCAAGCTGATGCTGGCCTACGGCAAGTGACCCCCGGCGCCGTTCCGTTCGGCCCTCCCGATCCGTGGCGTCCCCCAAACGCCTCCCTCAGCTCCGCAAGCGTCCCCAAGGAATAGACGACGTCATGACCCAGCCGCCCCAGCCTCCGCAGCAGCCGCCGAACGAGCCCCCGCAGGGCGGCTTCGGCGCGCCCCAGGAACCCCCGGCCGGTGGTTTCGGCGCCCCGCAGAACCCTCCGCCCGG
>NZ_JASKYR010000995.1:0-2043 GCF_041028215.1 Streptomyces flavofungini | reverse complement strand
CGGCGGGGTCCCGGTGCCCGGCGATCGTCGCCACCATGTCCAGGACCTGACGGGTCTCGGCGACCTCGTGGACGCGGTAGACCTGCGCGCCCAGCCAGGCCGAGACCGCCGTCGTCGCCAGCGTGCCGATGACGCGCTCCTTGACCGGCTTGTCCAGGGTCTCGCCCACGAAGTCCTTGTTCGAGAGCGAGACCAGGACCGGCCAGCCCGTCTCCACCATCTCGCCCAGCCTGCGGGTGGCCTCCAGGCTGTGCCGGGTGTTCTTGCCGAAGTCGTGCCCCGGGTCGATGAGGACCGACTCGCGCGGCACCCCGAGGGCGACCGCGCGCTCGGCGAGACCGACGGTCACACGCAGGATGTCGGCCATCACGTCCTCGTAGGTGACGCGGTGCGGCCTCGTTCGCGGCTCGGCACCGCCCGCGTGCGTGCACACCAGGCCCACTCCGTACCGCGCGGCGGCCTCAGCGAGCCGGGGGTCGACACCGCCCCAGGCGTCGTTGAGCAGGTCGGCGCCCGCCTCGCACACGGCCTCGCCGACGTCGTGCCGCCAGGTGTCGACGCTGATCACCACGTCGGGGAAGCGCCTGCGCACCTCCGCCACGAAGCCGACCGTACGGCGCGCCTCCTCCTCGGCGGAGACCTCGTCCCCGGGGCCCGCCTTGACGCCGCCGATGTCGATGATCGCGGCACCCTCGGCCACCGCCTGTTCCACGCGGGCCAGGGCGGGCTCGTCCCGGAACGTCGCCCCCTGGTCGTAGAACGAGTCCGGTGTCCGGTTCACGATCGCCATGATCACCGGCTCGTGCGCGTCGAACTCGCGCCGTCCAAGCCTGAGCATCCCCTGTGGCCCTCCTGGGTCCTTGTCGCGGTTCGGCCGCCTGCGACCTTAACTGTCACAGCCGCATGGCACGATCGGACCCTGACACTTTCGGTACGGGCAGTCGAGCGTGGGGGCCTGCGGTCATGGTCTTGTTCTTGTTCCTGGTCATCGCGCTCGTCGTGGTGGTCGGCGCGGTGACCCTCGCCGTCGTGGGCGGCGGTGAGAGCGGCGCCCTGCCCGACGCCCCGCCCGAGCGCCTCACCGACCCGCTGCCCCCGGACCGGCCGCTGCGCCGCGCCGACGTCGACGCGGTCCGCTTCCCCATGGTCCTGCGGGGCTACGACATGGTGGACGTGGACGAGACCCTCAGCCGCCTGGGCGCGGAGCTCGCCGAGCGGGACGCCCGCATCGCCGAGCTTGAGGCGGCCCTGGCGGGCGCCCAGGCGACGGCGGTCACGGGCGGCGCCCTGTTCGAGGGCTACACACCGCGCCGCTCCGACGACGGACACGACGAGAAGTCCGTGCGGTCCGTACGGGACGTGGCACCCGTACGGGACGAGGTACCCCTGCGGGACGAGAAGCGGGACGAGGACGAGAGGGCCGACGACAAGTGAGCACAGAAACGGGCACGGGCACGGGCACGGGCGAGGACACGGGCACCGCCCCCGCTGAGGGAACGGACACCGACACCGACACCGTCACCGATACCGACGCTGTCGCGGGGCCGGACGGTGGTCTGCGCTGCCCCTGGGGCCTCTCCACCGAGGACTACGTGCTGTACCACGACGCCGAGTGGGGCCGCCCGGTCCGGGGTGACGACGCCCTGTTCGAGCGGCTCAGCCTGGAGGCCTTCCAGTCGGGCCTGTCGTGGATCACGATCCTGCGCCGCAGGGAGGGCTTCCGTGCGGCCTTCGCGGGGTTCGGCATCGCGGCGGTCGCGAAGTTCACCGACGAGGACCGCGAGCGGCTCCTGGCGGACCCCGGCATCATCCGCAACCGCGCCAAGATCGACGCGACGCTGGCCAACGCGCGCGTGCTCGTGGACTGGCCCCGGGGCGAACTGGACGAGCTGATCTGGTCGTTCGCCCCGGACCCGGTCTCCCGTCCGGCCCCGAAGAGGCTCTCCGACGTCCCGGCGATCACCCCGGAGTCCACGGCCCTGTCCCCCCCCCCCCCCCCCCCCCCCCCCCCCCCCCCCCCCCCCCGGGGCCAGTCCACGAGCA
>NZ_JASKYR010000994.1:0-2102 GCF_041028215.1 Streptomyces flavofungini | reverse complement strand
GGCGTGGAAGCCCCACCTGGCATGGCCGAGGGCGCCGTCCGCGAGGTCGAGGGCGACGGCGTCAGAGGCGACGATGCGGGGCGTGACACGGGGGTGGTCGGCGTTGCTGAGCCTGACGTAGCCGTACCCCGGGGGACGACGGCTCCGCGCGTGGCAGGGGGTGGTGGCGTCGAAGTCGGCGACGTGGCGCCGGGTGTCGTGGAAGGCGGTGGGACCGCGCGCGAGGCGTGCGGTGGGGACGCGGTCTTATCCGGGGTCGCGGTATCCGGCGTAGCCGAACGAGGTGAGGCGGTGCCCTGCGGGGCCGGTCGCGAAGGTGCCGGTGTTGTCGAAGCCGCACCGGCCGATGCCGAAGGTGACGAGGTCGCGCGGGACGCGTCCGATGGTGACGAGGACCCACCCGGCGTAGACGGACCCGACGCAGCCGAGCGCGGCGAGGCCGTGCCGGGCGAAGCCGTCCCGTGCGAGGCCGGTCGCGCTGGCGCCGGAGTTGGCGAAGCCGCGTCAGCCGATGCCGCAGGTGATGAGACCGCGCGCGAGACGTACAACGGTGACGCGATCCCACCCGGCGTTGCCGGACCCGACGGAGCCGAGCCGGGTGAGATCGCTCGCCCCGTGGCGGGCCGCGCCAGTGCCGGAGTTGGTGAGGCCGCACCGGCTGGTGCCGAAGGTGGCGGGGCCGTGCGCGACGCGTGTGATGGTGACGGTGACTTACCCGGCGTAGACGGACCCAACGCAGCCGAACGCGACGGGGCCGAACCGGGCGAAGCCGTCCCGTGCGAGGCCGGTCGCGCTGGCGCCGGAGTTGGCGAAGCCGCGTCAGCCGACGGCGCAGGTGATGAGACCGCGCGCGAGACGTACAACGGTGACGCGATCCCACCCGGCGTTGCCGGACCCGACGGAGCCGAGCCGGGTGAGATCGCTCGCCCCGTGGCGGGCCGCGCCAGTGCCGGAGTTGGTGAGGCCGCACCGGCCGGTGCCGAAGGTGGCGGGGCCGTGCCGGGCGAAGCCGTCCCGTGCGAGGCCGGTCGCGCTGGCGCCGGAGTTGGCGAAGCTGCGTCAGCCGACGCCGCAGGCGACGAGATCGTGCGCGAGACGTGCAACGGTGACGCGGTCCCACCCGGCGTTGTCGGACCCGACGGAGCCGAGCTGGGGGAGGCGGTGCTGGGTGAGACGGCTCGGCCCGTGGCGGACCGTGCCGGTGCCGGAGTTGGTCGAGCCGCACCGGTCGGTGCCGATGGTGGCGAGGCCGCGCGGGACGCGTGCGATGGTGACGATGACCCACCCGGCGTAGCCGGGCCCGACGCAGCCGAACGCGACGAGGCCGAACCGGGCGAAGCCGTCCCCTGTGAGGCCGGTCGTGATGGCGCCGGAGTCGGTGGAGCCGCGCCAGCAGATGCCGAAGGCGATGAGACCGTGCGCGAGACGTGCAACGGTGACGCGGTGCTGGGTGAGACGGCTCGGCCCGTGGCGGACCGTGCCGGTGCCGGAGTTGGTCGAGCCGCACCGGTCGGTGCCGATGGTGGCGAGGCCGCGCGGGACGCGTGCGATGGTGACGGTGACCCACCCGGCGCAGCCGAACCCAACGAAGCTGAACCGCGCGAAGCCGTTCCCTGCGAGGCCGGTCGTGATGGTGCCGGATTTGGTGAAGCCGCACCGGCAGATGCCGAAGGTGGTGAGGCCGCGCGCGACGCGTGCAACGGTGACGATGAATCACCCGGCGTAGACGGGCCCGACGCAGCCGAGCTGGGCGAGGTCGTGCCCGGCGAGACGGCTTCCCCCGTGGCGGACCGCGATGGCGCTGGAAGCGGCGAAGCCGCGCCAGCCGACGCCGACGCAACCGTGCGCGATACGTGCAACGGTGACGATGACCCACTCGGCGTCGCCAAACCCAACGAAGCTGAACCGCGCGCAACCGTCCCCCGCGAGGCCGACCGCTGCGGCCCCGGGGTTGGCGAAGCCGCGTCAGCCGACGCCGAAGGCGAAGGCGACGCCGCCGAACGTGTCACGGGCGGCTGCGTCACGGGCGACGGCGACACAACTCCACCCGGCGTCACAGTCCCCGAGACCGCCGCCCCCCGCATGGCCGATGCCCCCAACGC
>NZ_JASKYR010000993.1:0-2165 GCF_041028215.1 Streptomyces flavofungini | reverse complement strand
ACGAACCCTGGAGACGACGCTTCCGGGGGCGGAGACGGAGCCGGAGGCCGGGGCGGAGGCGGAACCCGAGCCGGAGGCGGCAGGTGAGGCGCGGGCCGAGGCGGACGGTTCCGAGCCCGCGGGCGAGGCCGAGGCCGAGCACTCGCCCGAGACCACCATGGAGCTCGCACCGCCCCGGGTCCCGGAGCCGGAAGCGGCCCCGGAGCCCGAAGCGGACCCCGAGCCCGAAGCGGACCCCGAGCCCGAGGCCGACCCGGCGGCGCCCAAGTGGGAGCGTGTCACCGACAAGGGCCYGCCCAAGCGGGACGCCGAGVATCACCGCGCCGCCGGTCGCCGTGCCCAAGCCGCGCGGCGGTGCCGTGGACGCCGCGGAGCTGCGCCGCAGGCTCGGCAACTTCCACCAGGGCGCGATCAGCGGCCGACGGGACGTGGAGGCCGAGATCGCGGGCGAGGAGCGGGACGCGGACGGGAACCGGGCCGCACCGGAGCCGACGCCGCGCGACGAACCGGCGCAAGGTAACGAACGTAAAGGCCGCAGACGTAATGGGGGACTCAGTCGAGGAGGCAAGCAGTTGACTGCGCCCATGCGCACTTCCCGTTCTTCCGCCGCACCCGGCAAACCCGCGGCGCCCGACGCACGAGGCGGCAGAGAAGAAGCCGCGCGGTACGGCCTGAGCAGCGAAGCCCGCAATCTGCACTGGCTGCTCACCAACCTCGTGGAGGAGGTGCCCGGCATCCTCTCCGTCGCGGTGGTCTCCTCCGACGGACTGCTGCTGCTCTCCTCCGACCCCGGGCAGGGCGCCGAGCGCCCCGCAAAGGCCCCCAAGGGCCCCAGGGGATCGAGCGCCGACCTCGCCACGATCGTCTCGGGGCTCGGCTCCCTCACCGTCGGCGCCGCCAAGCTGATGGACAGCGGCGCGGTCAAGCAGACCATGGTCGCGATGGAGGAGGGCAGCCTCTTCGTGATGGCGATCAGCGACGGCTCGCTGCTCGGCGTGCACGCCACCCCGGACTGCGACATGAGCGTCGTCGCGTACCACATGGCCCTCTTCGTGGGCCGCGCCGGACACGTGCTCACCCCCGAACTCCGCGGTGAACTGCGCCAGTCGATGGAGAGCGCCCGATGAGCGGCAGGAGCGGCAGGAGCGGCAGCCGTGCGGGAGCCAAGCTGCCGCAGCGCGGCGGCGACCGAAAACCCGCCAGGGTGCGGCCCTACTCGCTGACCGGCGGGCGGACCAGGTTCGGTCACGTCCTGCTCGTCGAGACCTTCGTGGCGAGCAGCGCCGCGATCGAGGCCCCCGAGGAACGCCGCGAACTGACCAAGGGCACCGCCCGGGTCATGCCGGAGATGCGGGCGATCGTCGAGATCTGCCGCCGCATGCGTACCGTCGCGGAGATCGCGGCGCTCCTCAAGATGCCGCTCGGCGTGGTCCGCGTACTCCTCAGCGACCTCGCCGACCAGGGAAAGATCCGGGTGTACGGAACGGGCCACGGCCCGGGACAGCCCGACCGCGCACTGCTGGAAAGGGTGCTGAGTGGACTCCGCCGTCTCTGAACTCCTCGAGGACGAGGATCAGCTCAAGCCCTGGCAGACGGACAGGTCACGCGCCCCGATCGCCACGAAGATCGTGGTGGCGGGCGGCTTCGGCGTCGGCAAGACGACCCTGGTGACCGCCGTCTCCGAGATCACGCCCCTCCAGACGGAGGCGCTGATGACACAGGCGAGTGCCGGGACCGACGACCTGAGCGACACCCCGGAGAAGACGACCACCACGGTCGCCATGGACTTCGGGCGCATCACGCTCGACGACGACCTGGTGCTCTACCTCTTCGGCACGCCGGGACAGCAGCGCTTCTGGTTCATGTGGGACGACCTGGTGCGCGGCGCGATCGGCGCCGTGGTGCTCGCCGACACCCGCAGGCTCCCCGACTGCTTCCCCGCCCTCGACTACTTCGAGAGCTGCGGCCTGCCATACGTGGTGGCCGTGAACCACTTCGACGGCAGCGAGGAGTTCGAGGCCGCCGACGTGCGCGAGGCGCTGACCGTGCCGCGGCACATACCCGTGCTGATCATGGACGCGCGCCAGCGGATCTCGGTGATCGAGTCGCTGCTCGCCCTGGTCGGCCACGCCTTGGACGTCACCCCCGAATAACCGGCACAAAGC
>NZ_JASKYR010000992.1:0-2463 GCF_041028215.1 Streptomyces flavofungini | reverse complement strand
GCGCAGGCCCGCCAACCCGCGGCTGCTGCGGCAGCGGCTCACGGTGTTCGTCATCGTGACGCTGCTCGTGGCGCTCGGCATCGCGGCGGCCCAGGGGTGCCAGGGCCCGGCGCGCGGCCTGGGGGCCGGGGACGCCCAGGTGCACCAGCGTGCGCGGACCCCGGCGAGTCAGCAGACCTCAGCTGAGCAGCAGACCGCAGCTGAGCAGCGGACCTCGGACGAGCTGCGGACCTCGACCGGCCGACAGGCCCCGGCCGGGACGCTGTAGAGCCGGAGCCCGAAGCTCGAAGCCGGAGCCCGGAGCCGGAGCCGGGGCTAGAGCTCCGGACGCCCCGTCGCCACCGCGTAGAACGCGACCGCCGCCGCCGCGCCCACGTTGAGCGAGTCCACGCCGTGCGCCATCGGGATGCGGACCCACTCGTCGGCCGCGACCAGCGCCTGACGGGAGAGTCCCTCGCCCTCGGCGCCGAGCATCAGCGCGACACGGTCCATGCGGTGGGGCGCCGCCTCGTCCAGGGACTTGGCCTTCTCGTCCGGGGTGAGCGCGAGCAGGTTGAAACCGGCCTCGCGCACCCCGTCCAGACCCTTCGGCCAGGATGCGAGCCGGGCGTAGGGGACCGAGAAGACCGCGCCCATCGAGACCTTCACCGAGCGGCGGTAGAGCGGGTCCGCGCAGTCCGGGGAGAGCAGGACGGCGTCCATGCCGAGCGCCGCCGCCGAGCGGAAGATGGCGCCGATGTTGGTGTGGTCGTTCACCGCCTCCATGACGACGACGCGGCGCGTGGTGGCTAGCAGCTCCTCGGCCGTGGGCAGCGGCTTGCGCTGCATGGAGGCGAGGGCGCCGCGGTGCACGTGGTAGCCGGTGACCCGCTCGGCCAGCTCCGGGCTCACCGCGTACACGGGGGCCGGGAGTTCGTCGATGACGTCACGCATGACGTCGACCCACTTGGCCGAGAGGAGCATCGAGCGCATCTCGTACCCGGCATCCTTGGCCCGTCTGATGACCTTCTCGCCCTCCGCGATGAACAGGCCCTCGGCCGGTTCGCGCCTGCGGCGCAGCTCGACGTCGGTCAGGCCCGTGTAGTCGCGCAGGCGGGGGTCGTCGGGGTCGTCGACGGTGATGAGATCAGCCACAGGGTGATACTGCCTTGTCCGGGGTGTGGTGCCAACGGCTGCGGAGGGTGTTCCGTTACCGCTGGTTACGCGAAGGGGTGTCGGGGCGCCTGGCCCCCTGCTCATGAGAGGGGCTCGGGACCCACGCGTACGACGTCGCCGACGACGATCACGGCAGGGGGCCGCACCTCGTGGACGCGGACCGCTTCGGCGACCGTGGCGAGCGTGGCGTCGACGCGCCGCTGGGCGGCCGTGGTGCCCTCCTGGACGAGGGCGAGCGGGGTCCGGGGCGAGCGGCCGTGCGCGATCAGGGCCTCGGCGATCCTGCCGATCTTGTCGACGCCCATCAGGATCACGATGGTGCCGCGGAGCTTGGCCAGGGCCGCCCAGTCGACCAGGGAGCGCTCGTCGTCCGGGGCCACATGGCCGCTGACCACGGTGAACTCATGGGCGACGCCCCGGTGCGTGACCGGGATGCCCGCGGCCGAGGGGACCGAGATCGAGCTGGAGATGCCGGGGACGACCGTGCAGGCGATGCCCGCCTCGGCGAGCGCCTGGGCCTCCTCCATGCCGCGCCCGAAGACGTAGGGGTCGCCGCCCTTGAGCCGGACGACGGCCTTGCCCTGCTTGGCGTGCTCGATCAGGGCGTTGTTGATGGCCTCCTGGGCCATGAAACGGCCGTACGGGATCTTGGCGGCGTCGATGATCTCGACGTGCGGCGGCAGCTCGTCGAGGAGGTCGCGGGGGCCGAGCCGGTCGGCGATGACGACGTCCGCCGCGGCGAGCAGGCGACGGCCGCGGACGGTGATCAGGTCCGGGTCGCCGGGACCGCCGCCGACCAGGGCGACACCCGGATGGCGCGTACGGAGGTGGGGCGCGACCAGGCTGCCGTCGCGCAGCCCCTCCACCACCGCGTCGCGGATGGCGGCGGTGCGGCGCGGGTCGCGGTCCTGGATGTCGCTGGAGAGGACGGCGACGGTGACGCCCTCGGAGCGTCCGGTGGCCGGGGTCCAGGCGGTGGCGGCCTCGGCGTCGTCGGAGCGGACGCACCAGACGCGGTGCGCCTCCGCCTCGGCCGAGGCGCGGGTGTTCGCCTCGTCGTCGCTGGTGGCGATCAGCGCGTACCAGGCGTCGCGCAGATCGCCCTCCTCGTAACGGCGCCTCGCCCAGGTGATCTCCCCCGTGTCCGCCATCGCCTCCACGGACGGCGTCGCCGACGGGGAGACGAGGAGGACGTCGGCGCCCGCCTTGATCAGGGCCGGGAGACGGCGCTGGGCGACCTGGCCGCCGCCGAGGACGACGACGCGGCGGCCGGCGAGGCGGAGGCCTACGGGGTAGGCGGGGTGTGCG
>NZ_JASKYR010000991.1:0-2490 GCF_041028215.1 Streptomyces flavofungini | reverse complement strand
GTCATACTGCGAGCATGGGCACTAACCCCCCCCCCCCCCCCCCCCCCCCCCCCCCCCCCCCCCCCCCCCCCCCCCCCCCCCCCCCCCCCCCCCCCCCCCCCCCCCCCCCCCCCCCCCCCCCGCCGAGGACGGTTCGTCCTTTGGGTTAGTGCCCATGCTCGCAGTATGACGGGCCCGGAGCGGCACTGCCCGGACCCTGCACCGGGCAGTCGCCCGCGAAGCCGACGGCCGGTGCCCGCCCGCTCGTCAACCGTGACGTCCGATCGGCACCCTCGCCGCACCCTGACCCCAAAAGGTGCCATTTCCACCGCGACGACGGGCCCGCGGCAGAAGAACGTAAGCCCTCCCGGCGAGGGACCGCTTGCATCGACGGGCTCACGGACCATACTGGTCGGGCCCTGATCACCGCACAGAACGACTCCATGGCCAAGAACAGCACCCCCTCCACGACCACCCCCGTCACCGCGTGGCTGGGGCGCGGGCGCCACCTCGGGCCCGAGCCCGAGCAGGACGTCCGGCGCAACCTGATCGCCCTCAAGGCGGCCGGGGTGCTGGACGACTTCCTGGACCTCGACCCCGTCGAGGCGGCCCGCTCCACCGTCCTGCACCCGAAGGACGAGACCGCCGACCCCGGACCCGCGGCCCGCCGCTGCTTCGAGGCCCGCTGGCGCGTGGACGACGACGTCACGGTGCGCGCCCAGCTCACCACCTACGACCCCGAGGCCCGCCGCAAGGAGGGCGAGGGCGTCACCTGGATTCTCGCCGCCGAGGCCGAACAGGCCTGGGACGCGCACTGGCCCTCGCCCGCGACGATGTTCTGGCCCGACAGCGACCGGGTCCCCTGGGACCACGACACGGTGCCGGACGTCCGGCTGCGGGTGGCGAACCATCTGCCCAAGGACGACGACGAACTGCGCCACCGGCTGCGCGACTGCACCCGGCAGAGCTGGTTCATCCATGTCGTGGTGCACGAGGCGATGACGCCGGACGCGGTGGGGGAGCGGCCCCTGACCACGTTCCTGCCGCCGAGCCTGCGCCACCGGGTGGTCGAGCACCGGGGCACTCCGGAGCAGGCCCAGATCGCCGACTTCGCGATGAAGCGTGAGCTCCGTGTGCGGATGCCGCGCGGCGGCGCCGTCATCCTCGCCACGGTCCCGGCGACCGAGGGGTACGACGCGGACCACTTCACGGTGCGCAGCGTCTTCCTGGACGGATCACGGCCGACCGAACTCATCGAGAAGATCGCCGAGTTCGCCGCACTGCCGCGCGAACTCCCGGACGAGGCCGAGCGGGCCCTGACGCGGCTGCGCCAGGGCTGGCACCTGCTCACCCAGGACGAGGAGCTGGCCCACGCCCAGGCCATGGTGACCAAGTACGCCGAGGCGCTCGAATCGATGACGAAAGCCTGCGACCTGTACCGGGACGCGGCCGAGGCGGCGCAGGCCGCCCTGGCCGAGGCGACCGGCGGCGACGGTGTGCCCCGGTCGTCCGCCCCCGGAGGGGCCAAGCCGGAGGGCTCCCCGCTGAGCGCCCTGACCAAGGCGTTCGGCCGCTTCCGGGATCCGAACAAGTAGCGCCGAGGCGTGGCGGTACGGCTCAGCCGCGGACCATCGACATCAGCAGCCGGTGGGTGGCGTCGTCGGCGGCTGCCACGAGGCCGCGCCCCGTCTCGCCCAGCGGCCTGCCGTCGATCCCGGTCACCACGCACCCGGCGGCCCGGCACAGCGCGATCCCGGCCGCGAAGTGCACGTTGCCGGAGAGATCGCCGCCGTCGGTGACGTAGGCGGCGCGCTTTCCGGCGGCGACCCAGGCCAGTGCCAGGGTGCTGGACGCCACGCGGGGCCGGAACTCCTCGACGAACACCGGATGGGCCAGCAGGTCCACGGCACGGAAGCCGGGCGCGCCGGGGAAGGGCGGATCGAGGTTGACGTCCACGAGCCGGGTGGCCGACGTCGGGGTGAGCGGGGTGTCGACGTCCTCGTGCCGCACCCAGGCCGTCCGGCCGTCGGTGTGGAAGACCTCCCCGCCGAACGGATCGGCCACCGCGGCCGCGCCGCCGCGCAGCGCCACGTTGACGGCGACGAGCATGGTGCCCACGGCGTAGTTGAGCGTGCCGCACAGGGGGTCCACCAGCCACTGGCGTCCGCCCTCCGCGACGGCGCCCCGCTGCCCGCCCTCCTCGCCGAGTACGGCGTCCTCGGGCCGGGCGGCCCGGATGACGCGGAGGATCTTCTCCTCGGCCTCGATGTCGGCGGCGGTGGCGAAGTCCCCGCCCCCCTTGTCGGTCCGGGCGAGCCGACGGCCGTACAGCCCGCGTACGACGTCGGCACCGGCGCGCGCCGCGGCTATGGCGACCTCGGAATCGCTGGGTTCCGCTGATGAGTTGATCACGTCGCGGAGGATACCGGGGACGGCCGGTCCGTCAGGGGGAGTCGCCGTGGCCGATGACCAGCTCGACCTCGACCTCGGTGGGGATGAGCTCGCGGACGG
>NZ_JASKYR010000990.1:0-2052 GCF_041028215.1 Streptomyces flavofungini | reverse complement strand
GTCAGGGCTCGCAGTGGACCGGTATGGCGGTGGAGCTTTTGGAGACCTCGCCGGTGTTCGCCGCCCGGATCGCTGAGTGTGCTGAGGCGTTGGCGCCGTTCGTGGACTGGTCGCTGCTTGACGTGCTGAGCGGCGCGGAGGGTGCGGCGTCGCTGGAGCGGGTGGATGTGGTGCAGCCCGCGTTGTGGGCGATGATGGTGTCGCTGGCGGAGGTGTGGCGTTCGCGGGGTGTGGTGCCTTCGGCTGTGGTGGGTCATTCGCAGGGTGAGATCGCTGCCGCGGTTGTGGCGGGTGGTCTGTCGCTGGAGGATGGCGCGCGGGTGGTGGCGCTGCGGTCGCGGGCGTTGCGTGCGTTGTCGGGTCTGGGCGGCATGGTGTCCGTGGCGCGCGGCGTGGACGAGGTCCGTGAACTGCTCGCCGACTACGAGGGCCGTATTGGCGTGGCCGCCGTGAACGGTCCTTCGTCGGTGATCGTCTCGGGTGACGCGGACGCGCTGGACGCGTTCGTCGCGGCCTGCGGCGAGTCGGGTGTGCGCGCGCGTCGGGTCGCGGTGGACTACGCCTCGCATTCGGCTCACGTGGAGCGCATCGAGGACGAGTTGGCGGAGCTGCTCGCTCCGGTGGCGGCGCGGTCGTGCGGTGTGCCGTTCTATTCGACGGTGTCCGGTGCGGTGGTGGACACGGCGGAGCTCGATGCCGGGTACTGGTATCGCAATCTGCGGGGCACGGTGGAGTTCGAGGCGGCGACGCGTGCGCTGCTCGCGGACAACTTCCAGGTGTTCGTGGAGGTGAGCGCGCACCCGGTGGTGGCCACGGGGGTGCAGGAGACCATTGAGGACGCGGGTGTGCGGGCCGGTGTGGTCGGTACGCTGCGGCGTGACGAGGGTGGCCTTGAGCGGTTCACTCTCTCCCTGGGTGAGGCGTGGGCGCTGGGGGCCGGGGTCGACTGGGACACGTACTACGAGGGGACCCGGCCCACCCGCGTCGACCTGCCCACGTACGCCTTCCAGCGGCAGCACTACTGGCCGCGCTTCGCCGATCTCGGCGGGGACGTGACCTCCGCCGGTCTCGAATCCCCCGACCACCCCATGCTCGGCGCCTCGGTCGAACTGGCCACCGGGGACGGCCTGGTGGCCACCGCGCGCTGGTCGCTGCGCACCCACCCCTGGCTCGCCGACCACGCCGTGTCCGGCACCGTCATCGTGCCCGGGACCGCGCTGGTGGAGTCCGTGATCCGCGCCGGTGACGCACTCGGCTGCGGCCAGGTCGACGAACTCACCCTTCAGGCGCCCGTCGTCCTCCAGGAGCGCGGCGAGGTCCAGGTGCAGATCGCGGTCGGTGAATCCGACGCGTCCGGGCGCCGCCCCGTCAGCGTTCACACCCGGTCCACCGGTTCCGACGGCGGCAGCGAGGAGCTGTGGACGCTGCGCGCCCAGGGCACCCTGACCGAGCCGGGGGCGCCTGCTGTGGAACGGCCCGAGGACTTCGTCGTGTGGCCGCCGCGCGGCGCCACCACGGTCGCCGCCGAGGGCTTCTACGACCTCCTCGCGGGCCGGGGTTACGAGTTCGGCCCCGTCTTCCAGGGCGTCCGTGCCGCCTGGCGCCAGGGCGACGACATGTTCGCCGAGGTCGTGCTGCCCGAGCAGGTCCGCGGCGACGCCGGACGCTTCGGCATCCACCCCGCCCTCTTCGACGCCGCCCTCCACGCCGCCAACCTCACCTCCGGCGGTGACGGCCGCACCGTCGTGCCGTTCGCCTGGACCGGGGTGTCGCTGCACGCCGCCGGAGCCACCGCCCTGCGCGTACGGGTCTCCCCGGCGGGACAGGACACCATCACCGTCCAGATGACCGACCCGACGGGTGCGCCGGTCGCCGCCATCGAGTCGCTGGCCGTGCGGGAGGTCGCCGCCGAGTCCCTCGATCCGTCCGCGCGTGCGGCCCGCGACTGGCTGTTCCGGCTCGACTGGACGCCCGTCGCCCGGCCCGCCGACACGCCGGCCACCAGCGGCTGGGCCGTCCTTGGGGCTCCCTCCGCTCCGGTCACCGCCCCCG
>NZ_JASKYR010000099.1:0-16174 GCF_041028215.1 Streptomyces flavofungini | reverse complement strand
GTCCTGGACGAGGTCGGCTACGAGAGCCTCACCACGCGCGCCGTCGCGCTCCGCGCCGGGGTACCGATCGGCTCGGTCTACCGGTTCTTCGGCAACAAACGGGCCTTGGCCGACGCCCTCGCCCACCGCAACCTCGACCGGTACGCCGAACGCGTCGCCGCCCGCATGGCCGAGGCGGGCCGGGGCGACTGGCGCGGCGCGGTCGACGCCGCCTTCGACGAGTACCTCGCGATGATGCGCACCGTGCCGGGCTTCGGCCTCGTCGACTTCGGCGTCCCCTCGGCCCCGGACGCCATGCCGGACGCCAACCTCCAGGTCGCCGAGCGGGTGGCCGCGCTGCTCGCGGAGCATCTGGACCGCCCCCTCGACGAGCACGTCCGCAGGGTCGTGGCCGTCGGCGTCGAGGCGGTCGACGCCGTGCTCCAGCTCGCCTTCCGCGGGCGGCCCGGCGGTGACCCCGCCCTGGTGGAGGAGGCGCGGACCCTGCTGCACGCGTACTTCGCGCGGACGCTGGACTGACCGCCGCCGGTTGCGCTCCGCTGCCCGCACCTCGTTGACCTGGAGTTTTGCGCTTATTGCTCGCACGTCAACATCTTGTTAACGCTCAACAGCCGGTCCTAACGTCATCCGGACCGCCAGACCTGGTGGCAGTTCGATGGTGAACGTGAGGTAGCCCCCATGCTGACAATCCTCGGATTCGTCATGATCGCCACCTTCCTGGTGCTGATCATGATGAAGAAGATGTCGCCGATCGCGGCACTGGTGCTGATCCCCGCGCTCTTCTGCGTGTTCGTAGGAAAGGGAGCCCATCTCGGGGACTACGTCCTCGAAGGCGTCGGCAATCTGGCGCCCACGGCGGCCATGCTCATGTTCGCCATCGTGTACTTCGGCGTCATGATCGACGTCGGCCTCTTCGATCCGGTCGTCCGGGGCATCCTCCGCTTCTGCAAGGCGGACCCGGTGCGCATCGTGGTCGGCACCGCCGTGCTCGCCGCGATCGTCTCGCTCGACGGCGACGGCTCGACCACCTTCATGATCACGGTCTCGGCGATGTATCCGCTCTACAAGCGGCTCAAGATGAGCCTTGTCGTGATGACCGGCGTCGCCGCCACCGCCAATGGCGTCATGAACACGCTGCCCTGGGGCGGCCCCACGGCCCGCGCCGCGACCGCGCTCAAGGTCGACGCCGCCGACATCTTCGTCCCCATGATCCCGGCGCTCGCCATGGGCCTGGTCGCCGTGTTCCTGCTCGCCTACGCCCTCGGTCTGCGGGAGCGCAAGCGGCTCGGTGTCCTCTCGCTCGACGACGTCCTCGCCGCCGGAAGCACCACGGAGACCGTCACGGCCGACGAGACGGTCCTGGTCGGAGCGGGCGGCACCGGCAAGGACGGCCGTACGCCGCTGACCAGGCGGACCGGTGGCGGCGGCGCGGGCACCGGTGCGACGGACGCCGGAGACACCGACACCGGAGACACCGGCGCCGGACACGCGGACGCTGGAGACACGGACGAGGAGGACGACCGCTTCCAGGGGCTCGACCCGGACCGCGCGACCCTGCGGCCCAGGCTCTACTGGTTCAACGCGGGCCTCACCGTCCTGCTGCTCACCGCCATGATCATGGAGTGGCTGCCGATCCCGGTCCTCTTCCTGCTCGGCGCCGCGCTCGCCCTCACCGTCAACTTCCCGCACATGCCCGACCAGAAGGCCCGTATCGCCGCCCACGCGGAGAACGTCCTCAACGTCACCGGCATGGTCTTCGCCGCCGCGGTCTTCACCGGTGTCCTCACCGGCACCGGCATGGTCGACAGCATGGCCAACTGGCTCGTCGACGCCATCCCGGAGGGCATGGGCCCGCACATGGGCCTGGTGACCGGCCTGCTGTCCCTGCCGCTCACCTACTTCATGTCCAACGACGGCTTCTACTTCGGGGTCCTGCCGGTCCTCGCCGAGGCGGGTCACGCGCACGGTGTCGGCACCCTGGAGATCGCCCGCGCCTCCATCGCCGGACAGGCGCTGCACATGTCGAGCCCGCTGGTGCCCGCCGTGTACGTGCTGGTCGGCATGGCCAAGGTCGAGTTCGGCGACCACACCAGGTTCACCGTCAAATGGGCCGTGCTCACCTCGCTGGTGGTGCTCGGCTCCGGCATCCTCTTCGGCATCATCTGATGCCGACCGCGACATCCGGGCCCGGTGGCAGGGGCTGGCTGCTCCGTCTCGTCATCGCCTTCAGCTTCGCGCAGGGGGCGGTCTCGATGGCGCGGCCCGCCGTCTCCTACCGGGCCCTTTCGCTCGGCGCCGACGAGCGCGCCATCGGTGTCATCGCGGGCGTCTACGCGCTGCTCCCGCTCTTCGCCGCCGTCCCCCTCGGCCGCAGGACGGACCACGGCCGGTGCGCGCCCCTGCTGCCCGTAGGCGTCGTCCTGATCGCCGGGGGCTGCGCCCTCAGCGGTACGGCGGGCTCGCTCGCCGCGATGGCCGCCTGGAGCGGGGTGATGGGGCTCGGCCACCTCTGCTTCGTGATCGGCGCGCAGTCGCTCGTCGCCCGGCAGTCCGCGCCCGACGAACAGGACAGAAACTTCGGGCACTTCACCATCGGCGCGTCGCTCGGCCAGCTGACCGGACCGCTCGCGGCCGGTGCCCTGATCGGCGCGGACACGGGCCGCACCAGCGCCTTCGCGCTGCTCGTCGCGGCGGCGGTCGCCGCGGTCGCCCTCGGCTCGCTCTGGCGCATCGAGCACGTACGCGCCGCCGGGGGAGCGGCGGAGCGGGCCGCGAAGGTGCCGGTCCTCGGCATCCTGCGCACCCGTGGTGTGCCCGCGGGCATTTTCATCAGCCTCGCCGTGCTCTCCGCGACGGACATCCTCACGGCCTATCTGCCGGTGGTCGGCGAGCACCGCGGCATCGCGCCCGCCACCGTCGGCCTGCTGCTCTCGCTGCGGGCCGCCGCGACCATCGCCTGCCGTCTGGTGATGACCCCGCTGATCGGACTCCTCGGCCGTACGGCGCTGACCGTGCTCACCTGCGGGCTCGCCGCGCTGCTCTGCGCGGGTGTCGCGCTGCCCCTGCCGGTGTGGGCGCTCGGCGTCATGCTCGTGCTGCTCGGCTTCTGCCTGGGCGTGGGGCAGCCCCTGTCGATGACGACCGTGGTCCAGGCCGCCCCGGACGAGGCCCGCTCCACCGCGCTCGCCCTCCGGCTGACCGGCAACCGCCTCGGGCAGGTCGCGGCCCCGGCGTCGGCGGGCCTGATCGCCGGTGTCGCGGGGGTGGCGGCGCCGTTCGTGATGCTGGGCGCGCTGCTGCTCGTCGCGGCGGGCCTCGGCGCACGGAAGCGCCCCGGAGGCGCCGGCAGCCTCCGGGGCACCGAGGAGCGTGCCGGGCCGGACGGCACGGACCGTGCCGAGCCGGGTGTTACTGGACGATCCTGAGCAGCTTGTTGGGCGAGCCCGAACCCGGGCTGGTCACGACGTTCGGCGTGGCGCCGTTCACCAGGGCCGCCGAGACCTGCGCGGGCGTGGCCGAGGTGTGGCCCGCCAGATAGACGGCGGCCGCACCCGCGACGTGCGGCGTGGCCATCGACGTGCCGGAGATGGTGTTGGTGGCCGTGTCGCCGGTGTTCCAGCCCGCCTTGATGTTCACGCCCGGCGCGAAGATGTCCAGGACCGAGCCGTAGTTGGAGAAGCCGGCCCTGGCGTCCGTGTTGCCGGTGGCGCCGACCGTGAGGGCCGCGGGGACGCGGGCGGGGGAGGTGTTGGCGGCGTCGGTGTTGGCGTTGCCCGCCGCGACCGCGTAGGTGACGCCGTCCGCGATGGAGTTCTTCACCGCGTTGTCGAGCGTGGTGGAGGCGCCGCCGCCGAGCGAGAGGTTGGCCACGGCCGGGGCTCCGGCGGCGTGGTTCGAGGTCACCCAGTCGATGCCCGCGACGACCCCGGCGGTGGTGCCGGAGCCGTTGTTGTCCAGCACGCGGACGGCCACGACCTTCGCCTTCTTGGCGACGCCGTAGGTCTTGCCCGCGATGGTCGTGGCGACGTGCGTGCCGTGGCCGTTGCCGTCCTGGGCGGTGGTGTCGCCGTCCACGGCGTCGTAGCCGTTGACCGCGCGGCCGCTGATCTCGGAGTGCGAGACGCGGACGCCGGTGTCGATGACGTACGCGGTGACGCCGGAGCCCGCGGAGTCCGGGTAGGTGTACGTACCGGACAGCGGCAGCCTGGCCTGGTCGATGCGGTCAAGGCCCCAGGGGGCACTGGACTGCGTCGCGTCGGCCCGCAGCGTCCTGTCCTGCTCGACGGAGGCGACGGCGGGGTCGGCCGCGAGTCTCCTGGCCTCGGTCGCGCTGAGCTTCGCGGCGTAGCCGTTGAGCGCGGACGTGAACGTCTTCGTCACGGTGCCGCCGTGCTCGGCTATGAGGTCCTTGCCCTGGCTCGTGGCGGCCTTGAGGCCCGAGCCCTTCGCCAGTGTGACGAGGTAGCTGCCCTTGACCGCGTCGGCGGAGCCCGCCGCGATGACGGTGCCCTCGGCGGGGGCGGCCTGGGCGGGCAGGGCGGTGACCTGGGGCATGACCCTCATGGGGGCGCGCCCGTGGTGGGCGGCGCGACTGTGGGGGATGCGTGCGTGAGCGCGCACACGGACGGGAGCGGTGCGTGTCGCTCCCGTCGCGATCAGTAGCGTTGCCGCTCCGGAGGGTGTGGGGCAAGGAAGTTGGCGTCATGACATGCATCTGTCACGTTGCCGAAACGGCGGGTGACATGAGTGCGCCCCCTCCCGGCCGGGAGGGGGCGAGTGCGGCGCGCGGTGCGGGTCGATACAGCTAGCGCGCGGGGAAGTCCCACACGGCGCGGGCGCCGGGGCCGACCGTGAGCGTGGACCTGCCGATCCGCTCCACGTGCCGTTCCTTGACCGCCTTGTTGAGCGTGAACGTGTACTGCCGCAGGCCGATCCGCTCGCGCGGCACGGCGTCGAGACGGATCGTGGTGCCGCCGCCGTCCGCGACGACGCCGCCCGCCGCCTCCCGCACCCGGAAGCCGCCCGCCCGCAGCAGCGGCACGGTGTTGCCCAGGTCGCGGGCGGTCATCGCGAGGTGCACGGAGGACACGTCACGCATCAGCCGGTCGCGGTAGGTGTCGGGCAGATAGCGCTCGCGGCCGACGTCACCGGGGTGGCTCGGCGGCTCGGTCCTGCCGCGCGGGTCGGCGAAGTACTCGGGCCGGTACTCCATGGCCCAGGTGCTCGACGCGTCGTACTGGTCGGTGGTGAAGATGAAGTCGAACCACGGCACGGGGACGCCGTCGCCGAAGTCCCGGGTCTGGAGGCCGTCGAAGGGCTTCTCGATCCCCGCGTCGCGCAGCCGCTGGAGCACGGTGGCGATGTCGCCGTCCCGCTCGGTGGAGACGCCCATGCCGGTGCTGCCCAGCTCCGTGCCGGGCACGTCGCCCACCCCGAAGAGTTCGAGGTAGGTCTCGCGGCCCTTGAGGTAGCGGCCGGTCCAGGTGCCCTGCGAGCCGGTCGTGGTGCGCACCTCGAAGTCCGCGAACCGTGGCAGGTAGTCGGAGTGTTCGATGGCGTCGGCCGTCTCGCGGTCCAGGACGCCGTAGGAGTGGTTGTGGAACAGCAGCTGTCGGTCGTGCGGTGGCCTCTCCTCGGCCCGGGCCGTCCCGGCGCCGCCTCCGGCCGCCCCGAAGAGCGTGGCCGTGAGGGCCAGGGTCAGAACCGCGGTCATCCGTAGCGTACGTCGCAGCAGCAGCATACGGATGAGCCTAGAACCCGGGTCACCGCGGACGCCGCTGTTCCGTGAACCACACGGCGCGAACACCCCTGGTGCCCGAAAACTAACAGCGCTAGTTTGTATGCGGACGTCAACCTGGAGGAATGCGATGAAGGCCCACGACGGGATGTACATCGACGGCGCTTGGCGCCCGGCCGCAGGCACCGGCACGATCACGGTCGTGAACCCGGTCGACGAGCAGCCCATCGGCCAGGTCCCCGCGGGCTCCGCCGAGGACATCGACACCGCGGTCCTGGCCGCCCGTGCCGCCCTGCCCGGCTGGGCCGCCACGCCGCCCGCCGAGCGCGCCGCCCTGATCGCGGCGCTCCGCGACCAGCTCGCCGCCCGCAAGGACGAGATCGCCGGGACCGTCACCGCCGAACTCGGCGCCCCGCTGCCGTTCTCGCAGGCCGTGCACGCGGGAGTGCCGGTCCTGGTCTCCGGTTCGTACGCGGAGCTGGCCGCGACGTACCCCTTCGAGGAGAAGGTGGGCAACTCCACCGTCTATCTGGAGCCGGTGGGCGTGGTCGGCGCGATCACCCCCTGGAACTACCCCCTGCACCAGATCGTCAACAAGGTGGCTCCGGCGCTCGCCGCGGGGTGCACGGTGGTGCTCAAGCCCGCCGAGGACACCCCGCTCACCGCCCAGCTCTTCGCCGAGGCGGTGCATGACGCGGGCCTTCCGGCAGGTGTGTTCAACCTCGTCACCGGGCTCGGCCCGGTCGCGGGCCAGGCGCTCGCCGGGCACGAGGGCGTCGACCTCGTCTCGTTCACCGGCTCCACGGCCGTCGGCAGGCAGATCGGCGCCACGGCGGGGGCCGCGGTCAAGCGCGTCGCCCTCGAACTCGGCGGCAAGTCGGCCAACGTCATCCTGCCGAGCGCCGACCTCGCCAAGGCGGTCAACGTCGGCGTCGCCAACGTCATGTCCAACTCCGGTCAGACGTGCAGCGCCTGGACCCGCATGCTGGTCCACACCGACCGGTACGAGGAGGCGGTGGAGCTCGCGAGGACCGCCGCGGCCAAGTACGGGCCCCGCATCGGCCCGCTCGTCAACGCCAGGCAGCAGGCCCGCGTGCGCGGCTACATCGAGAAGGGCGTCGAGGAGGGCGCCCGGATCGTGGCGGGCGGTCCCGAGGCGCCCAGGGAGCGGGGCTACTACGTCCAGCCCACCGTCTTCGCCGATGTCACCCCCGAGATGACCATCGCCCAGGAGGAGATCTTCGGCCCGGTGCTCTCCCTCATCCGGTACGAGGACGAGGACGACGCCCTGCGCATCGCCAACGGCACCGTGTACGGTCTCGCGGGCGCGGTGTGGGCGGCGGACGACGCCGAGGCCGTCGCCTTCGCCCGCCGCATGGACACCGGCCAGGTCGACATCAACGGCGGCAGCTTCAACCCGCGCGCGCCCTTCGGCGGCTACAAGCAGTCCGGCGTCGGCCGTGAACTGGGCGCGCACGGCCTGACGGAGTACCTCCAGACCAAGTCCCTCCAGTTCTGACCGGCCCGCCGCATCCGGCCCGTCAACCCGCCGCACCCACCCGCCGCACCCAGCCCGCCGCACCCAGCTCGCCAAGGAGTACGTGAACGTGGTCCGCGCCGCCATCCTTCCCGCCGTCGGCTCCCCGCTGGAGATCGCCGCCATCGAACTGCCGGAGCCGGGGCCCGACCAGGTCCGGGTGCGGCTCGCCGCCGCCGGGGTCTGCCACTCCGACCTGTCCCTGTCCAACGGCACCATGCGCCTCCCGGTGCCCGCCGTGCTCGGCCACGAGGGCGCGGGCACGGTGGTCTCGGTGGGCGAGGGCGTCACGGGGTACGCGCCCGGCGACCCCGTCGTCCTGAACTGGGCGCCGTCCTGCGGCATCTGCCACGCCTGCTCGCTCGGCGAGGTGTGGCTCTGCGCCAGCGCGCTCGCGGGCTCCGCCGACGTCCACGCGCGGCGGCCGGACGGCACGGAGCTCCATCCGGGCCTGAACGTCGCCGCGTTCGCCGAGGAGACGGTGGTCCCGGCCCGCTGCCTGCTGCCCGCGCCGCACGGCGTGCCGCTCACCGACGCCGCCCTGCTCGGCTGCGCCGTCCTGACCGGGTACGGCGCCGTGCACCACTCGGCGAAGGTGCGCGAGGGCGAGACGGTGGCCGTCTTCGGTGTGGGCGGGGTCGGCCTCGCCACGCTCCAGGCGGCCAGGATCGCCGGGGCGGCGCGGATCGTCGCGGTGGACGTCTCGCCGGAGAAGGAGGAGCTCGCGCGGTCCGCCGGGGCCACCGACTACGTCCTCGCCTCGGACACCACCGACCGTGCCGTCCGCAAGCTGACCGGCGGCCAGGGCGTCGACGTGGCCGTGGAGTGCGTGGGCCGCGCGGTGACCATCCGTACGGCCTGGGAGTCCACCCGGCGCGGCGGCAGGACTACGGTGGTCGGCATCGGCGGCAAGGACCAGCAGGTCACCTTCAACGCCCTGGAGATCTTCCACTGGGGCAGGACCCTCGCCGGGTGCGTGTACGGCAACTCCGACCCCGCGGCGGACCTGCCGGTCCTGGCCGGGCACATCCGGGCGGGGCGCCTTGACCTGAGCGTCCTGGTGACCGACCGGATCGGCCTCGACGGCATCCCCGCGGCCTTCGACAACATGATCGCGGGCAAGGGCGGCCGGGCGCTGGTCGTGTTCTAGCCCCCCGGCCCGCGAGCGCGCCCTAGCCCGTCACCGGGTCCTGGCCCGTGACCGGTTCCTGGCCCGTGCGCAGTCCGGGGAAGGACGTGGCGGCGGCCAGGAAGACCAGCGTCGTCAGGACGAACGGCCAGGTGAACACGGGCCCGCCGGACGGTGCGAGGAGGGCCGCCACCGCCGGGCCCGCCGCCGTCGCCACGGCGGCGCCCACGGCCGCGTACGCCAGGGTCGCCGCCCGCGCGGGCAGGAAGACCCCGCACAGGGCGAGCGCCACGAGGACGGCGTTGTACCCCGCCGTTCCGTCGGCGATCCCGGCGGCGGGGACGCCGAGCGCCCATGCCGTCGCCATGCCCACCGCGTTGCCGAGGCACGCCACGGCCGCCGCCCGGCGGCTCGCGACCAGGAGGCCGAGCAGCAGCAGCGCACCCACGTACCACTGCGGCATGAGGAAGATCTCGGCGAAGCCGGAGAGGAAGCCGCGTGCCAGGTCGTCCGGGCCGAGCGCGGTGGTCCCGGCGGCGGGGCGCGGCAGCGCCGCGCGCCCCTCGCCGTGGTGCCACACCCGCTGGAAGCCGGGCGCGCCGAGCGCCGTCGCGCTCGCGGTCAGGCAGAACGGCAGGGTGAGCGGGGGCAGTCCGAGCGGGGCGAGCAGGTTGCTCACGGCGGCCGTGAGGACCGTGACGACCACGCAGCCCGCGAGGGCGAACAGGGCCGTCGAGAGGTGGCGCGGACCCAGGACGACCGCGAGGCCGAGCGCCGTCAGACAGGCGTTGAACCCGTCGAGGCCCAGGGCGGCCCGGTCGCGTCCGGCCCCGAGGAGCAGCGCCGTCGCGGTGCCCACGGCGGCGCCCGCGAGACCGTAGAGCCCGTACTCCCAGCCCGCGACCGTGAGCGCCAGACAGAAGACGCCGCCCGCCGCCGCGCTGGGCAGGAAGGTCACCTGCCCCTGCCCGCGCAGCACCGCCACCGCGAACTCCCGGACGCGGAGCGGCGGCGCGCCCCCGCCGGCCGAGCCCTCCGCGCCGACCGCCTCCGTCGCGTGCCCCACGACCCACCCCCGGGTGTGCTGTCCCTGTTCCGACGGACGGGACGGATGTCTCGCCGCGCAGGGCGGATGCAGAGTACACACACATGGCGGCGGCCGCGCACGAGAATGAGCCAGTCCGGGCGCCGGTCCCGGCGCCGGTCTCAGCGCACGGCTTCGAACCAGGTCATCGACACGTCGTTGGGGAACGTCTCGCGCCCGCTCACCCGGAACCGCGTGGGCCGGAACGCCCCGCCGAAGAGCGGTGTCCCGGCCCCGGCGACCACCGGGTAGCTCTTCACGATCAGTTCGTCGAGCTCCGGCAGCAGCGCCGCCGCGAGCCCCCCGCCGCCGCACAGCCAGATGTCCTGACCCTCGCCTGCCTTGAGCGCGCGGACGCGGGCGAGGGCGTCGTCGGCGATGACGGTCACCGCCGGGTCGGGGGCGGGGCCGAGCGAGGAGGAGACCACGTACTGGCGCAGATGCGCGTACGGACTGGGGGTGCCGTGGTCCAGTGCCTGGCGGTAGGTGCCGCGCCCCATCAGGACCGTGTCGAAGCGGCGGTTGGGCGCGTCCGTGAGCCCGGCGTGCGGGCGCAGGGCGGTGGGCACGGTCTCGGGATAGCGGGCGTTGACCCGCGCGGCGTAGGCGGCGGCCTGTTCCGCGTCGCCGACGGGGTAGAAGTCGAACTCGCCGCCGGGTCCGGCGATGTAGCCGTCGATGGAGGTGCCTATGTAGTACACGAGCTTGCGCATCCGGTCACTCCCCTTGCCACTTCTGTTGCAGTACTCTTTCTGTAGTGGTCGAAACATAGTACTACGTATGGAGTGGTTGCAATGGTGCGCAGGAATGACGGGCGGCGGGCGGCCCTGGTCGACGCCGCCATCGAGGTGCTCGCCAGGGAAGGGGCCCGCGGGCTCACCTTCCGTGCGGTGGACACCGAGGCGGGCGTGCCGACGGGGACCGCGTCCAACTACTTCGCCAGCCGCGACGACCTGCTGACCCAGGCGGGCGGCCGGGTCTACGAGCGTCTGACCCCGGGCGAGGAGGAGATCGAGCGCCAGCGGGTCGCCAAGCCCGACAAGGAGACCTACGCCGGGCTGATGCGCGAGGTCATCGGGCGGGTCAGCGGTTTCCGCACCGGCTATCTCGCCCTGCTCGAACTGCGCCTGGAGGCGACCAGGCGCCCGGAGCTGCGCGCCGTCCTCACCGAGCGCGTACGGGAGGACCTCGCCGCCAATCTCGCCTACCACGAGTCCTCGGGGCTGCCCGGCGACGCCACCGCGGTCAAGCTCCTGTACCTGGCCTTCAACTGGCTGATCGTCGAGCAGCTCACCCTGCCCGACGTGCTGAGCGAGGACGAGCGTGAGCGGCTCGTCACGGCGGCCGTGGAGCGCGTCGTCGAGGGGTGACCTGAGGGGCGCATGACTCCGGGCCCCCTGGGTGCGTGGCGTCAGGTGCGCCCGCTCGCGCCCGCCACCTGCTCGTACTGCGTGGCGAGCCCGTCGAGCAGGGCGTGCAGGCCCGTCTCGAAGGCGCGGTCGTCGATGAGTTCCTGGCGCTCGGCGAGGAGATGGGCCTGGCCGAGGTGGGGGTAGTCGGCCGGGTCGTAGGCGGTCTCGTCGTCCACGAAGCCCCCGGCGAAGGAGCCGAGCGCGGAGCCCATGATGAAGTACCGCATCAGCGCGCCGATCGACGTGGCCTGCGCGGGCGGCCAGCCCGCGTCCACCATCGCGCCGAACACCGCGTCGGCGAGCCGCAGCCCGGCGGGTCTGCGCCCGGGGCCCCGGGCGAGCACGGGGACGATGTTCGGGTGCAGCGTGAGCGCGGCCCGGTAGGAGACCGCCCAGTCGTGCAGCGCCGTGCGCCAGTCGCGCCCGTCGGCGGTGTCGAACATCGAGAGGTCGACCTGCGCGCTCACCGAGTCCGCGACCGCCTCCAGGATCTGGTCCTTGGTGCGGAAGTGGTTGTAGAGGGACGGCCCGCTCACCCCCAGTTCGGCGGCGAGGCGTCGCGTGGAGACGGCGGCGAGCCCCTCGGCGTCCACGAGGGCGCGCGCCGCGTCGACGATGCGTGTCCGGCTCAGGAGGGGCTTGCGCGGTCGGGCCATGCGGCACATAGTAGGGCTGCCACGAGAAACTAGCACTGCTAATTAAAGGCTCGACGCGAAGAGGTGCGCACGATGAACCTGGAGCTCAGCGAGGAGCAGACCGCCGTCAAGCGGCTTGCCGAGGACTTCGTCGCGCGCGAGATCACCCCGAACGTCGTCGAGTGGGACCGCGCCGAGAGCGTCGACCGGGCCCTGGTGAAGAAGCTCGGCGAGGTCGGTTTCCTGGGGCTCACCATCGACGAGGAGTACGGCGGCTCGGGCGGTGACCATCTCGCGTACTGCCTGGTGACCGAGGAGCTGGGACGCGGCGACTCCTCCGTGCGCGGCATCGTCTCGGTCTCCCTCGGGCTCGTCGCCAAGACGATCGCCTCCTGGGGCACCGAGGAGCAGAAGCGCCGGTGGCTGCCGGGGCTGACCTCCGGCGGCTACGTCGGGTGCTTCGGCCTGACCGAGCCGGGCACGGGCTCCGACGCGGGCAACCTCGCCACCAGGGGCGTGCGCGACGGCGACGACTACGTCCTCGACGGCACCAAGATGTTCATCACCAACGGCACCTGGGCCGATGTCGTCCTGCTCTTCGCGCGCACCAACGACACCCCGGGCCACAAGGGTGTCTCCGCCTTCCTGGTGCCCACCGACACCCCGGGCCTCACCCGCCGCACCGTTCACGGCAAGCTTGGCCTGCGCGGCCAGGCCACCGCCGAACTGGTCCTCGAGGGCGTGCGCGTCCCGGCGTCGGCGATGCTCGCGCCCGAGGGCAAGGGCTTCTCCGTCGCCATGTCGGCGCTCGCCAAGGGGCGCATGTCGGTGGCCGCGGGGTGCGTGGGCATCGCCCAGGCGGCGCTCGACGCCGCGGTGCGGTACGCCGGTGAGCGCGAGCAGTTCGGCAAGCCCATCGCCCGTCACCAGCTCGTCCAGGAGCTGATCAGTGACATCTCGGTGGACGTGGACGCCGCGCGGCTGCTCACCTGGCGGGTGGCGGACCTGATCGACCGGGGTCAGCCGTTCGCCACCGAGTCGTCCAAGGCCAAGCTGTTCGCCTCGGAGGCCGCCGTGCGCGCCGCCAACAACGCGCTCCAGGTCTTCGGCGGCTACGGATACATCGACGAGTACCCGGTGGGCAAGCTGCTCAGGGACGCCCGCGTGATGACCCTCTACGAAGGCACCAGCCAGATCCAGAAGCTGGTCATAGGGCGGGCCCTGACGGGGGTCTCGGCGTTCTGAGACGTGCGTACCCGTCGGACGGGCGGCTGTCCGACGGGTACGCCGGGCGGGCCTGCTGAGTACCTGTCTGAGTACCTGAGCGGATGTCCCGCGGCCCGCCGCTCCCGGATGCTGTGGCCATGACTGAGCCGCCCATCAAGCAGCAGACCACCAACGCCTTCTACGGCCAGGCCGTGGCCTCGTTCGCCGTCTCCCTCGCGGCCGTCGCCGTCGGCATCGGCTACCTGGACGCCTCGGCCTGGGTGCGGGGCTTCCTCGCCATCGCGGTGCTCTACCTGACGACCTCCGCGTTCACCCTCGCCAAGGTGATCAGGGACCGGCAGGACGTCTCGCAGATCGTCAGCAGGGTCGACCAGGCCCGCGTGGACAGGCTGCTCGCCGAGCACGACCCGTTCGCCAAGCCCTAAGCGCTTGCTCACTGACAGGGGTATGGTGTCCCTCCCGAGCAGCGAGGCGGGCGGAACAGGAGTGGGCATGAGTGCGGCGGAGGAGACGGACGGCGCCGAGGAGCAGCCGTGGGGCGAGGTCAGCCCCGACGCGGCCAGGCGGCTGCTGGTCGCCGCCGTGGAGGCCTTCGCCGAGCGCGGCTACCACGCGACCACGACCCGTGACATCGCGGGCCGCGCGGGCATGAGCCCGGCCGCGCTCTACATCCACTACAAGACCAAGGAAGAGCTGCTCCACCGCATCAGCAGGATCGGCCACGACAAGGCCCTGGCCATCCTGCGGACGGCGGCGGACGGCGGGGGCACCGCGGCCGAGCGCCTGGAGGCCGCCGTGCGCTCCTTCGTCGGCTGGCACGCCGCCCACCACACCACCGCGCGGGTCGTGCAGTACGAGCTCGACGCGCTCGGCGAGGAGCACCGCGCGGAGATCGTCGCGTTGCGCCGCAGGTCGGACGCGGCGGTGCGGGACATCATCAACGACGGCGTGCGGGCCGGGGAGTTCGACGTCCCCGACGTGCCGGGCACCACCCTCGCCGTGCTCTCGCTCTGCATCGACGTGGCCCGCTGGTTCAACGCGGCGGGGCACCGCACGCCCGACGAGGTCGGCGCGCTCTACGCCGACCTCGTGCTGCGCATGGTGGGGGTTCAGAAGTAGTAGCGCGAGACCGACTCCGCCACGCACGCGGGCTTGTCGGAACCCTCGCGCTCGACGGTGACCTGGGCCGTCACCTGCTGGCCGCCGTCCTTCGTGGGCGTCACGTCCGTGAGCACGGCGGTCGCGCGCAGGCGTGAGCCGACCGGCACGGGCGAGGGGAAGCGGACCTTGTTGGTGCCGTAGTTGATGCCCATCCTCATGTTCTCCACGCGCATGACCTGCGGCACCAGGCTCGGCAGCAGCGACAGCGTCAGATAGCCGTGCGCGATGGTCGTCCCGAAGGGGCCCTGGGCCGCCTTCTCGGCGTCCACGTGAATCCACTGGTGGTCGCCGGTGGCGTCGGCGAAGAGGTCGATCCGCTTCTGGTCGATCTCCAGCCAGTCGCTGTGCCCCAGCTGCTCGCCGATCCCGGCCCGCAGTTCCTCGGCCGACGTGAAGATCCTCGGCTCCGCCATGTCCCTGGTCCTCCCAGACGTATGCGATCCAGTACTAAGCGCTTGCTCAGCATGCGGGGTGCGCCGATCCGTGTCAACGGACCGGCCGCCGGTGTCCGGCCGTCGGCCATTAAGGTTCCAGGGGTGCCCCAGATTCCAGAGAAGGTCCACGAACTCACCGTCGGCCAGCTGTCGGCCCGTAGTGGCGCGGCCGTCTCCGCCCTGCACTTCTACGAGTCCAAGGGCCTCATCACCAGCCGCCGCACCCAGGGCAACCAGCGCCGCTACCACCGCGACGCGCTGCGCCGCGTCGCCTTCATCCGCGCCTCCCAGCGCGTCGGCATCCCGCTCGCCACCATCCGCGAGGCCCTGGACTCGCTGCCCGAGGAGCGCACGCCCACCCGCGAGGACTGGGCGCGCCTCTCGGGGACCTGGCGCTCGGAGCTGGACGAGCGCATCCAGCAGCTCAGCCGGTTGCGCGACCACCTCACGGACTGCATCGGCTGCGGCTGCCTGTCCCTGGAGACCTGTGTGCTCTCCAACCCCGACGACGTCTTCGGCGAGCGCCTCACCGGCTCGCGTCTGCTGGCGGAGCGCCGCTCTCCGCGGTAGGGGTGTCCGCGCCGGGGCCGGGGCGCGGCGGTCCGAATCGGCCGAAGAGGGCGGCGAGGAGCACCGCCGCGAGTGCGCCGGAGGCGACGCCGCTGCCGAGGACCGTGTGCGCCCAGGCCGGCAGGCCCGCGTACATGTCCGGCGCCATCATCGGCAGCAGCCCGACGACCAGGGCGAGCGCCACGACGATGCCGTCGGTGCCGTGGGCGAGGTCGCTCCGCGCCAGCATGGAGAAGCCGAGGGCGGCGATCACCGCGTAGATCACCAGGCCCGCCGCGCCGACCACGGGCGCCGGGACGGCGGCGAGCACCCGGGTCAGCGGCGTGAGCAGACCGCACAGCACCAGCAGCGCGCCCGCGCCCGCCGTGACGAAGCGGCTGCGCACCCCGGTGAGCCGCACGATGCCGATGTTCTCGGCGCTGGTCACCATCATCGAGGTGCCGAAGACGCCGGCGCCGAGCGAGATGACGGCGTCGGCGCGGGCGATGCGCGGCACGTCGCGCCCCGCGTCGGGCGTGCGGCCCACCGCCTCGCTGTTGAGCACCGTCTGCCCGGTCGCCTCGGCCAGCGAGGCGAGCGCGAAGACGAGCAGGGGCAGGGCGGCGAGCAGGTCGAAGCGCGGGGCGCCGTAGGGGAAGACGTCGGGCAGCGCGAAGGCGTCGCCGCCCGCGATGTGGAGGCCGGTGCCGAGCGGCAGCGCGAGGAGCGTGCCGCCCACCAGCCCGAACAGGACCGCCATCTGCCGCCACACCCCGCGAAGGAGCAGGAAGAAGAGGGCGATCACGCCGAGCGTCGCCCAGCCGAGGCCGGGCCCCGACGCCACCATCGGCGCCGTCACCCTGATCATGTTGAGGCCGATGAGGACGACCGCCGTGCCCATCACCAGCGGCGGGAAGAGCCGTACCACCCGTCCGTAGAACGGCAGTACGCAGAGGAGGAACGCCGCCGCGAGCAGCACCGAGCCGGAGGCGGTCGCGGGCCCGTACTCCGCCGCGATCTCAAGGAAGATCGCCACCGCGGCTCCGCCGGGCAGCATCAGGAACGGCAGCCGCGCCCCGAGCCGCAGCGTCCTCGCGCCGAGGGACTGGAGCAGTGCCCCCGCGCCGCAGAGCACCAGGGTGGCGCTGAGGACCGAGGCCGTCTGGGCCGGGGAGAGCCGGAGCGTGGTGCCGATCAGGACCACCGAGGAGACGGGGGCGGCGATCCCGGCGAGCAGGTGCTGGGCGGCGAGGGGGCACTGCTCCAGTC
>NZ_JASKYR010000989.1:0-2202 GCF_041028215.1 Streptomyces flavofungini | reverse complement strand
CCCGTCCCCGCCCCTCCTAGCTCCAGGCGTCCGTCACCGCGCGGCGGGATGCCTCCAGGTCCACGGTGAGGCCTGTCTCGCTCATCGCGGCGGCCAGGGCGGCCAGGCAGGCGTGGGTGACGCCGCGGGTGGCGGCGGGGCCGTAGTGGTTGACCCGGATCATCTCCTTGGCGAGCGCGCCGCCACCGGCGACCAGCGGGAGCACCGGGTCCGCGGCGAGCGCGGCGGCGACGAGCGCCGAGGCGTCGACGCCCTCGGGCGCGCGCAGCGTGGTGGCGACCGGGGCGGCGTCGGCGGCCTCGTGCACATACGGGCGCAGCCCGCCGCCGAGCGCCAGCGCGCCCGCGCGGGTCGCGGCGGCGGCCGTGGCGTGCCGCGCCATCAGCGCGTCGAGGCCCTCCGTCTCGATGCGCTCCACGCACGCCTCAAGGGCCAGCATCTCCAGCTGCGCGGGCGCGTGCAGCAGCGCCTTGCGCCCGGCGTCGATCCAGCGCTCCTTCCAGTCCAGGAGGGAGAGGTAGGAGCGGCGGGGCGCCTGCGGATTGGCGGCGATCCGCTCCCAGGCCCGCTCGCTCACCGACACCGCCGAGACCCCTGCGGGGCCGCCCATGGCCTTCTGCGCGCCGATCACGCACAGGTCCACACCCCACGCGTCGGGCAGCAGCGGCTCGGCGGCCACCGAGGCGACCGCGTCCAGCATGAAGAGGGCCCCGTGCTCGCGGACGACCGCGCCGATCTCCGCGACGGGGTTGGTGTTGCCGGTGGCGGCCTCCGCGTGCACCAGCGAGACGAAGTCGATCTCCGGGCGCTCGGCGAGGGCCTGCCGCACCTGCTCGGCGGTGACGGCGGTGTGGAACGGCACGGCGAGGTCGACGACGTCCGCGCCGCAGTCGCGCAGCCAGTCGCCGAAGGTCTGCCCGTACGGTCCGGTGATGACGTTCAGCGCGGTCGTGCCGGGCCGCGCGGCGCCCCGGATGCAGCCCTCCAGGGGCAGCAGCGCCTCGCCCTGCATGATCACGACGTCCTGCTCGGTGCCGAGCAGCCGGGCCACCCGCGCCTCGATGGCGGCGAAGTGCTGGGCGCTCAGCGGCGCCAGGTCCAGAAAGGGGTGCGTCACAGTACTGCTCACGTCACTGCTCACTTCGCTCACGAGTTCGTCCGGCTGCGGTGACGAGCCTACCGACCGCCCGCCGCCACGCGATCGCAGCGCCCCGTACCGCCCGCCGACGGGGCCTCCTAAGCTGCTGCCATGAGTGATCACGCGGTGCTGCACGTGAAGGGGCGGGTGCTGGCCGGGCCCGATGACGTACGGGACGAGCTGTGGGTGGTCGGCGGCCGGGTGACGTACGACCGTCCGGTGACTCCGGCGACGGAGACGGTCACCGTCGAGGGGTGGACGCTGCCCGGTCTGGTCGACGCGCACTGCCATGTGGGCCTGGACGCGCACGGGCCCGTGGACGCCGACACGGCGGAGAAGCAGGCGCTGACCGACCGGGAGATCGGGGCGCTGCTCATCCGGGACGCGGGCTCCCCCTCGGACACACGCTGGATCGACGACCGCGAGGACCTGCCGAAGATCATCCGCGCGGGCCGGCACATCGCGCGCACGCGGCGCTACATCCGCAACTACGCCCATGAGATCGAGCCCGATGACCTCGTCGCGTACGTCGGCCAGGAGGCGAAGCGCGGCGACGGCTGGGTCAAACTGGTCGGCGACTGGATCGACAGGGACGCGGGCGACCTGACGGCCTGCTGGCCGCGCGACGCGGTCGAGGCGGCGATCGCGGAGGCCCATCGGCTCGGCGCCCGTGTGACGGCCCACTGCTTCGCCGAGGACTCGCTGCGGGACCTGGTGGAGGCGGGCATCGACTGCGTCGAGCACGCGACGGGCCTCACGGAGGACACGATCCCGCTCTTCGCGGAGCGCGGCGTCGCGATCGTCCCCACCCTGGTGAACATCGCGACGTTCCCGGACCTGGCCGCGGGCGGCGAGCAGAAGTTCCCCCGCTGGTCGGCCCATATGCGCAGGCTCCACGCCCGCCGCTACGCCCTTCACCGGCACCGACGCGGGCGGCTCCCTGCCCCACGGCCTCATCGCGGCGGAAGTGGCGGAACTGACCCGCGCGGGCATCCCCCCACTGGCGGCCCTCTCGGCCACGACCTGGTCCGCCCGCTCCTGGCTCGGCCGCCCCGCCCTGACCG
>NZ_JASKYR010000988.1:0-2541 GCF_041028215.1 Streptomyces flavofungini | reverse complement strand
CAGGAACCGATCGGGATACGCAGCACCTGTCCCGGGGTGATCTTGTCGGGGTCGCTGATCTGGTCCGGGTTGGCGCGCTGGATGCGCTTGTACAGGGAGGCGTCTCCGTAGTACGCCTTCGCCAGACCTGACAAGGTGTCGCCCTTGACCACCTTGTGCTCGCGGTAGCCGTAGTAGCCGTCGACGATGCGCGGCCCGTACAGCACCGGTACGGTCACCACGTTGATCTCGCTGCCGTCCTTGGGACTCTTCTCGAAGACCTGGACCAGGATCTGGTCGGCCCTGAAGGTCAGACGGCCCACGTCCGCCCGGACCTGGAACTGGCCGTGCTCACCCGTCCCGCCCCCCGCGTTGAAGTGGCCGGTCACCTCGGAGTGCCCGTCACCGACGCGGTAGTGCAGGGTGGCCTCGTGACCGGTGCCGATGCCTCCGACGAGCACCGGGTTGCCGACGAGGTCCAGCTTCCGGGGCTGATCCATCCGATTGGTCATGAACCCTCCGTTCATCGCGTCCGGTTGGTGCCGCAGTTGCGCCGCACCTCAAGACAACCTCCTCCCGGGCGGCCGGATAACGGAACTTCCGGACACTCCTGCCGCCCTCGGTGCTGTTCAGCGATGAACCACCGGCGGTGCGGCCCGAACCGGGCGCACCCCTGTCTGCCGTCACCCATCCGCGGTGATTACTGTGAGCACCACATTCATCACGTCCGGACGCCGGGATGTCCTTGGAGGCCACACATGGAGGAGCAACGCGGCGCAGGTCACTTACCCCAGCTGCACCTGGACGAGCTGCTCGACGAGCTCCAGATCCGCATCGACGCCATTCGCGGGACCCGGGACCGGCTGCACAGCCTGCTCGAAGCCGTCCTTTCCGTCGGGCGGGGCCTTGAGGTCCCCCAGGTGCTCCAGCACATCGTCGAGACGGCTGTGACGCTGGTCGACGCGGAGTACGGGGCGCTCGGGGTCATCGGGGCGGACGGGAAACTGGACGAATTCCTGCCGGTGGGCATCAGCGAGGAACTGCGGCGGCGGATCGGTGACCTCCCCTCGGGGCACGGTCTGCTCGGTGAGCTGATCCGCCACCCCGTACCGCTGCGGCTGCGCGAGCTCTCCGACCACGCGGCGTCGTCCGGCTTCCCGCCGCAGCATCCGCCGATGCACTCCTTCCTCGGCGTGCCCATCCGGGTGCGTGAGCGGGTGTTCGGCAACCTGTATCTCACCGAGAAGCGCGGCGGCGCCGAGTTCGACGCCGAGGACGAGGTGGTGCTCTCGACGCTGGCCGTGGCGGCGGGCGTGGCCATCGAGAACGCCCGGCTCTACGAAGAGGCGCGGCTGCGCGAGCGGTGGCTGGCGGCCAGTTCCGAGTTCACCAGCGCCCTGCTGTCCGGCACCCCCGAGGCGCACGTACTCCAGTTGATGATCGAACGCGCCCGCGAGATCACCGCGTCCGACATCGCGGTGGTGGACCTGGTGGTCGCCGAGACACGGGAGCTGCGGGGCGACTTCGCCTCGGGCGACGGCTCCCAGGCGCACCAGGGCGTGAGCATTCCGCGCGAGGGGACGCTGGCCGGGGCGGCACTGGACGAGGGCGGCCTGGTGACCACCACCGACGTGGGCAACGACCCGCGGGTCCGCTTCGCCCCGGAGCGCTGGAAGGGCATGGGGCCCGCGGTCGCGGTCCCGATGGGCACGGCCGAGGGCATACGTGGCGTCCTGGTGCTGGCCAGACGCAGTGGCCGTTCGGTGTTCAGCGAGGCGGAGACCGCGCCGCTCCCCGGTTTCGCGGGCCAGACCGCGCTGGCCCTCGAACTCGCCCAGCGGCGCCGTGACGCCGAGCAGATGAGCGTCCTTGAGGACCGTGACCGCATCGCCCGCGATCTGCATGACCTGGCCATCCAGCGTCTGTTCGCGACGGGCATGACGCTCCAGAGCGCGCAGCGTTTCGTGCAGCACCCACAGGCCATCGAGCGCCTGACACGGGCGGTGGACGACCTCGACACCACCATCAAGATCATTCGTTCGACCATCTTCGGGCTGCGCGCGCACGAGCCGACGGCGGCGGAGGGCTCCGGACTGCGGGTGCGCACCGCACAGGCGGTGCAGGAGGCGGTGCCCGCTCTCGGGTTCACTCCCGCGCTGCGCATCGAGGGCCTGGTCGACACGGCGGTACCGGCCGCCGTCGCCGACGACGCGACCGCCGTACTGAGCGAGGCGCTGGCCAACATCGCCCGGCACGCCCGCGCGTCGACCGCGGAAGCCTCGCTCGTCGTACATGGCGGGGAGCTGCTCGTGACCGTGTCGGACAACGGCGTCGGCATCGGCTCGGTGGGGCGGCGCAGCGGCCTGCGCAATCTCACCGAGCGGGCCGAACTGCTGGGCGGCACGCTGCACGTGGGGCCAGGAACCGGCGGTGGCACCCGGCTGGAGTGGCGGGTGCCGCTGCCCACGTCCTGAACCGTCAGCAGATGCGCGGCAGTTGCTCGCCGAGCGGCAGGTCCACGACCCGCCGCGCCCCGATGGCGGTGCGCAGCACGACCCGCCC
>NZ_JASKYR010000987.1:0-2475 GCF_041028215.1 Streptomyces flavofungini | reverse complement strand
CTCGCCCCACCGCATGCTCCGGGGCAGGTCGGCGCCGCCCTCTCCCGCCTCTCCCGCCGCTCCCGCCGCCCCCGCGCGACCCGGACCGCTCAGCCGATGACCGTGTACCCCGCCGTCCGCAGGGCCGCCGCCACCTCGGCGCAGTGCTCCGGGCCCTTCGTCTCCAGGTGCAGCTCCACCTCCGCCTCCGTGAGGCCGAGGCGCGGGTCGGTGCGTACGTGCTGGACGTCCAGGATGTTCGCGTCCCGCTCCGACACCACGCCGAGGAGGGTGGCCAGGGCGCCTGGGCGGTCGGTGAGGCGCAGCCGCAGCGAGAGGTAGCGGCCCGCCGCCGCCATGCCCTGACGCAGGATGCGGTGGGTCAGCAGGGGGTCCACATTGCCGCCCGAGAGCAGCGCGACCACCGGGCCGCGGAACGCCTCCGGGCGGCTGAGCAGCGCCGCGACCGGGCTGGCGCCCGCCGGTTCGACGACCAGCTTGGCCCGCTCCAGGCAGAGCAGCAGAGCGCTGGAGAGCTCGTCCTCCGAGACGGTGACGACATCGTCGACCAGGTCGGCGACCAGCCGAAACGGTACGTCACCGGGGCGCCCGACCTTGATGCCGTCGGCCATCGTCGCCTGGCCCGCGATCGACACCGGGCGCCCCGCGGCCAGCGAGGGCGGATAGGCCGCGGAGCCCGCCGCCTGCACACCGACCACCCGTACGTCGGGACGGAGCGCCTTGACCGCGACGGCGATGCCCGCCGCGAGACCGCCGCCCCCGACGCCCACCACGATGGTGCGCACCTCCGGGCACTGTTCGAGGATCTCCAGGCCCACCGTGCCCTGCCCGGCGATGACGTCCGGGTGGTCGAAGGGGTGGATGAACACCGCGCCCGTCTCGTACGCGTACTCCTGCGCGGCGGCCAGCGTCTCGTCGACGACCTGGCCGTGCAGCCGCACCTCGGCGCCGTACTCCCTCGTCGCCGCGGCCTTGGGCAGCGGCGCGCCGGTCGGCATGAACACCGTGGAGCGCACGCCGAGCAGTGCGGAGGCCAGCGCCACGCCCTGCGCGTGGTTGCCCGCGCTGGCGGCCACCACACCGGCCGCGCGCTCCTCCGGCAGCAGGCCCGCGATCCGTACGTAGGCCCCGCGCAGCTTGAACGAACCGGTCCGCTGGAGGTTCTCGCACTTGAGCTGCACCGGGGCGCCGACCAGCTGCGACAGGTGCCTGCTGCCCTCCATCGCCGTCACGCGGGCCACGCCGGAGAGCATCTTCTGCGCGCCGCGCACGTCGTCGAGGGTCACCGTCGGAAAGGAGTCAGGCGTGCGGAAGCTCATGACCGCGAGTCTCGCACCCGGCGGCCGGGGGCTTCCGCGGCGACCAAGGGCCGAGACCGTTTGCCGCGTAGGTTTCCGCAGCGCAGGTACGGTCCGCGCCGTGTCCGCGTACCCTGTCCCCCAACCCACCGCCCTCGCATGAAGTGAGCCCCCGGCCATGCCCACAACTCCGGACATGACGACCGCCAGTGAACCCGGCCTTCTCGACAGCCTGCAGCACCAAGTGGCCGTCTTCGCCCGCCGGGCCGAACAGACCCGCCTCGGCGGTGTAGGCCAGGTCCGCAACTCCATGGACCGAGCCGCGTACCTGCTGCTCAACCGCCTCGACAAGGAGGGCCCCATGGGCGTCAAGGCGCTCGCCGCGAGCATGGGCATCGACTCGTCGACCGTCACCCGGCAGGTCGCCCCGCTGGTCGACACCGGGCTCGTGAAGCGCACCTCGCACCCCGAGGACGGCCGTGCCGTGGTGCTCCAGCTCTCCCCGCGCGGCCAGGCCAGGCTCGACGAGGTCCGCTCCTCGCGGCGCGAGCTGATGGCCGAGCTGACGCAGGACTGGGCCCAGGAGGAGCGCGAGAGCTTCTGCGCGCTCCTCACACGCTTCAATTCCGCTCTCTCGGCACGACAGACGTCACAGTCCGCGCCCGGCGCGGAGGTTCCGGCCACTCCGGAGTCTTGACCCCGGCCCCGCCTTGGGCCTCATATGAGACCGGGATCCCCCTTCCTGCTGGCCGGGAGGCGCGGTGCGAGAACGGCAGGCGTTCCAGGACGCCCGCCGTGCCCGGGAGTTCGAGGCGTTCGTCGCGGGCGCGGCAGGGCGGCTCCTCCATGCCGCCACCCTGCTCACCGCGGAGCTCCCCGACGACAATCCACGCGCGCGTGCGCTGCTGACGACCGCCCTCGTCCATACGTACGCGACCTGGGACCGGCTGCGCGGCGAGGACCCGTACGACCGCACCCGGCAGCAGGTCGCCGTCCGCTTCGCGCGCGGCTCCTGGCGCCGTCACCGCGGCCACGGCGGTGTCCTCGATCGGCTGAATCCCCAAGAGCGGCTCGTCCTCGTCCTGCGGATGTACGAGGGCGTGGCCGAGGAGCAGACGGCGGCGCTCCTCGGGCTGCCCACCGAACGCGTCCAGGTGATCTGCGCCCGCGCCATGGC
>NZ_JASKYR010000986.1:0-2804 GCF_041028215.1 Streptomyces flavofungini | reverse complement strand
CCGGTACGGCGGCGGAGGTGCATCTGCGGGTCGCCTCGCCGCCGTACCGGTGGCCGTGCTTCTACGGCATCGACACCGGGCGCCCCGCCGAACTGCTCGCCGCCCGGCTGCCGATCTCGGAGATGGCGGCGCAACTGGGCTGCGACAGCGTGGCGTTCCTCTCCCTCGACCTGCTCGCCGAGGCCGTGGGGGGCGACTCGTCCGGATACTGCACCGCCTGCCTGACCGGCCGCTATCCCACCGCCGTACCCGTCGGCGCCTTTCCCGCCCCGGTGTGCGGGTCCGCTCCGGCGGACCGTTCCGACACCGCCCTCGCGTCCCGAGCCACAGCCGAATGAGGAGCACAGCAGTGAACACCCCAACCGAGGCGACCGCGACCCGGCCGCCGGTACCGGCGCACACCGGTCGGGAAGCCCGCACCATCGTCGAGGCGCTCCTGGCCCGCACCACCGGCCCCGACGCCGGACGTCCCGTGGTCACCGCCCTGGACGCCTCCGGCGCCCCGGCCGAGACCCTCACCCCCGTCGAACTCGACCTGCGCGCCCGTGCGCTGGCCGCCGTGCTGCGCGGAACGGGCGTCGCGGGAGACCGCGTCATCGTGCCCGCCCTGCCCGGACTCGACTTCCACATCGGCTTCCTCGGCTGCCTGTACGCGGGCATGATCGCCGTGCCGGTGCCCGCGTTCCGCACCGCGGCGCGGGCGGGCACCACCACCCGGGCCGAGCGCCTCTCGGCGATCACCGGCGACTGCGCCCCGTGTGCCGTCCTCGTCTCCACCCGCGAGGACGCCGAGGAGGCCGACCCCGAGCTCCTGCCCGGAGTGCGGTGGATCTCCGTACGCCAGGACGGCCCGGCCCCCGGCGCGGCCCCGCTGCCCGACCCGCTCGCGCTCGACCCGGCGGCCACGGCGCTGCTCCAGTACACGTCGGGCTCGACCGGGGACCCGCGCGGAGTCGTCGTGGGGCACGGCAATCTGGTCGCCAACCAGGCCGCGATGCGCGACCGCTGCGAGGTCGAGCCCGGCACCACCATCGTGAGCTGGCTGCCCTTCTTCCACGACATGGGGCTCTGCACCGCCGTGGTGCTGCCGCTGGTCTCGGGCGCCACCACGGTCACCATGGAACCGGCCACGTTCGTCCGCGACCCGAAGGTGTGGCTGCGGGCCATCGCCGCCGAGGACGACGTCTTCACCGCCGCGCCCGACTTCGCGTACGACATGTGCGTCAACCGGGTGCCCGAGCGGGAGCGCGCCGCCCTGGACCTCTCCACCTGGCGGGTCGCGGTCAACGGCTCGGAGCCCGTGCGGGCCGCCACCCAGCGCCGGTTCGCCGACGCGTTCCGGGTGAGCCTCTTCCGCGAGGAGGTCTTCTCCCCCGGCTTCGGACTCGCCGAGTGCACCCTCGCGGTGAGCATCAGCCCGTCGCTCGAACCCACGGTCGTGGGGCGCTACGAGCGCGAGGCGCTGGCCGAGGGCAAGGCGGTCCGGACCACGCTCACGGCGGAGGGCGTCGAACTCGTCGGCTGCGGGCCCGTGGTGAACGAGGTCACAATCGCCGTCGTCGACCCCGAAACCCACCACGTCCTCGCCGACCGCGTCGTCGGTGAGATCTGGGTCGACTCCCCCGGCAACTGCGGCGGCTACTGGGGGCGCGAGGAGGAGTCCGCCGAGACCTTCGCGGCCCGCGTGGCGGGCGACGCCACCGGACGGACGTACGTGCGGACCGGGGACCTCGGTTTCGTCGACGACGGCGAGCTGTTCATCACCGGACGCATCAAGGACGTACTGATCATCGGCGGGGAGAACTACTTCCCGCAGGACGCCGAGGCCGTCGCCCTCGACGCCCACCCGGCCTTCGCCCGGCAGCGCGCCGCCGCCTGGCCGCTCGGCGACGACGACCGGGGCGTGGCGGTCGTCGTGGAGACGGTCCTGCGCGACACCGACGAGCTGGCCGCCGCCGTCCGCGCCGCCGGGATCGCCGTGGCGAGGGTGCTGCCGGCCGCCGTCAGTGTCTACGCGGTGCCGCGCAACAAGATCCCCCGCACGACGAGCGGGAAGATCCGCCGCCGTACGTGCGCGGAGCAGGTCAGGACGGGACAACTGGTGCCGCTCGCGCGGTGGTCCAGCCGACGGACGGAAGGAGCGGCATGAGCACCGCACAGGAGATAACGCCCGAGCTGGTGGCGCGGCGGCTGCGCGGGACGGTCGCCGACCTGCTGGAGATGGCCCCGGCCGAGATCGACTCGGACGTGCCGCTCAGCGCCTTCGGCATCGACTCGATGACGAGCGCCGCGCTGGTCGACGACGTCGAGAAGTGGTTCGGCGTCCGGCTTCCGCACGGCGGCGCACTGGGCAGGCTGTCCCTGGCCGAAGCGGCCGACGAGGTCGTGACGGAGGTGGCCGGGGGCTCCCGGTGACCGCGTCAGGCCCCGTACACAGATACAGATCAGGAGCGATGGACATGGCACTTGACGCATTCGGATTCCTCTTCACCGGTCGCGGGCTCGACCCCGAGAAGGACCGGTCCGTGATCGAACGTGACGGCTTCCGCGCCGTCATCGTCGGCATGGCCGACCCGGCCCGGGCGCCCGAGGTGGCGGCGGCCCTGGTGGACGAGGGCATCCAGCTCATCGAACTGTGCGGCGGCTTCGGCCCCGTGTGGACCGCCAAGGTCATCGAGGCCACCGGGTCCCGGGTGCCGGTCGGCTCCGTCGGGTACGGCCCCGAGTCGATCGACGGCATGGCGGCGCTCTTCCCGCCATTCGGATTCCTCTTCACCGGTCGCGGGCTCGACCCCGAGAAGGAC
>NZ_JASKYR010000985.1:0-2772 GCF_041028215.1 Streptomyces flavofungini | reverse complement strand
GGGCCKSKSSGSGYCCCGCTCGCCGGGCCTAACCCGGCTCGCGGGACGCCGAGAGGCAGCGGGCGCGGGCCTGGACGAAGAACTCGGCGGCGGCGTCCGCGTCGCCGGGGGCGTGGGTGCGGTACGTCCACGGCACGACCGTGAAGAACGGGTCGAGCGCCTGGAACACCCGCAGGCCGTCGTGGAACTGGTGGGCGCCCCAGAGCGCGTGCGCCAGGTGGTTGAGGTCGAGGAGCGAGGCCGTGCCCGGGAGCGTGTGGTCGAACCACAGCTCCAGGGCGCGGAGCGCGCCGCGCGTGGCGTCCTCGGAGATCCAGTGCAGGTCGAGCGCGCGCTCGTGGCCCGCCTCCCTGCGGTAGCGCTCGACGCGTACGTACAGCGGCAACAGGTGCAGCGGCGAGCCCGCGGGGGCCGACGCGGAGGCCCACTGCACGAAGTTGTACGCCTCGGTGAGCGGGCCGCGGGCACCGCGGCGGGCGTACACGAACTGGAGCATGCGGTGGTAGGCCTCGCGGTTGCCCGGGTCGCGCTTGTCGGCCTCGGCGAGGAGCTGCCAGGGGCCGGGGAAGAGCATCGGCTCGGGCGGGGCCACCCGGTGCTCGTCCCAGCGCTGGCCCTCGTCGAGCTGGGCGAGCGAGAGCAGGCAGATCCACGGCACCGGGTCCTCGGGGGAGAGCGAGGACGCGGCGCTGCACGCGCCGACCGCGTCGCGCCAGAGGTCGTTGGTCTGGCGGTGCCCCGCGCGGTGCGCGCGCAGGGCGCGTTCCACCAGGACGCGCGCGTACAGCACGGCCGCCGAGGCGCTGTACGGTTCCTCGGCGCGCCAGGCGCGCACCACGTCGGAACCGGCGACGGCGGCCGCCAGGATCTGCGTGCGTTGTGTCCACAGCCCCCAGTCGGGCGTCTCGGTCAGCAGGTTGCGCGTGGAGACCCAGCGACCCGCCTTGAGGTCCTGGAGCACCGCGCGCAGCGCTTCGTCGTGGCCCGCCGGGTGATACACCGGGCGGCCTAACGGCATGGGCATGAGTCCTCTGTTGGGGGAAGAGGGTGGAGAGAGAGCGTGCGAGAACTGGGTTTTGCGGGACGTAAGTTGGCGAAAGGTGATGAGGAGTGACGAAAGTTGATCGGAGTTGACGGAGTTTCTCGGGCGACAGTGTAGATCCGGCCGTTCCTGAACCAGGGCACTTCCTGGATCTTTTCTGACCAGCTTCTGTCAACCCGGCGCGCCGAAGCGACATTTGGTATGTCTCGTCGGCTTCCGTGGTCCCTTGACGCCTTCCGTACGCCTGTAGCAGTCTGCCGCGGTGATCACCTATGACTCGTCTCCGGCGCAGCGGCCCGTACTCGCCGTCGACCAGGGCACATCGGGGACCAAGGCCCTCGTCGTCTGCCCCGAGCGCGGGGTGATCGGCTCCGGTGCCGCGGAGGTGCGGCCCCGCTTCCTGCCCGGCGGGCTGGTGGAGGTCGACCCGTCGGACCTGCTCGCCTCCGTCGTCGACGCGGGCAGCCGGGCGCTGGCCGACGCGGGCGAACCGGTCGCCGCCGTGGGGCTCGCCAATCAGGGCGAGACGGTCCTGGCCTGGGACCCCGGCACGGGCGAACCGCTCACCGACGCCCTGGTCTGGCAGGACCGCCGTGCCGAATCGGTCTGCGCCGAACTCGCCCCGTACGGGGACGAACTGCGCCGGATCACCGGGCTGCCCCTCGACCCGTACTTCGCCGCGCCCAAGATGGCCTGGATACGCCGCAACCTCACCCGGCAAGGGGTGGTGACGACCAGCGACGTCTGGCTCGTCCACCGTCTCACCGGGGCCTTCGTCACGGACGCCGCGACGGCGGGCCGCACCCAGCTCCTCGACCTCGACGACGTCACCTGGTCACCGCGCGCCCTTGAGCTCTACGGCCTCGCCGACGAGCGCCTGCCGCGCGTCACGGACGCCGCGGGACCCGTGGGGACGACCACCGCGTTCGGCCCTGAGCTGCCGCTCACCGGGCTGCTCGTGGACCAGCAGGCGGCGCTCCTCGCCCAGCACGTCACCGAGCCGGGCAGCGCCAAGTGCACCTACGGGACGGGCGCGTTCCTGCTCGCCCAGACGGGCGGGCGTCCGGTGCGCGGGGACTCCGGCCTGGTCGGCTGTGTGGCCTGGCGGCTCGGCGGCCGGACCAGCTACTGCCTGGACGGGCAGGTCTACACCGCCGCCTCCGCCGTCCGCTGGCTCACCGACCTCGGCGTGATCAAGGGGGCCGCCGAGCTCGACCCGGTCGGCTGCACCGTCCCGGACACCGGCGGCGTCACCTTCGTACCGGCCCTCGCCGGGCTCGCCGCGCCCTGGTGGCGCGGTGATCTGCGGGGCTCGCTGACCGGCCTCGGCCTGGACACCACTCCGGGCCACCTCGTGCGCGCCCTGTGCGAGGGCATCGCCGCACAGGTCGCCTCGCTCGCCGACGCGGTCGCCGCCGACCTGGGGGAGCCGCTGACCAGCCTGCGCGTCGACGGCGGTCTGACCCGCTCGGCCCTGCTCATGCAGACCCAGGCCGACCTGCTGCAACGGCCCGTCGAGGTGTCGGCGCTGCCCGACGTCACCGCGCTCGGCGCGGCGGCCGTGGCCCGTATCGGCCTCGACCCCGCGCTCCCGGTCTCCGAGGCCGTCCCCGCCTGGCGCCCCTCCGCCGTGTACGAGCCCCGCATCGGCGCCGCGGAGGCCGCCGAACGTCTCGCGGGCTTCCGGTCGGCCGTCGCGGCCCTCGTGGAAGGTACGCCGGTATGACGGC
>NZ_JASKYR010000984.1:0-2395 GCF_041028215.1 Streptomyces flavofungini | reverse complement strand
CTGTCGAACCGTCATCGCCGAGCACTGTCGAACACATCGCCATGAGTCGCCGTCGCCGTCGCCACGAAAGGCGGGTCGCACCATGCCCTGGAGTCTCCGTTCACGTCTCAGACCGTTCCGGCCGTTCCGCACCGCCACCGCCGCCCTGACCACCCTCGCCGTCGCCGCCCTCGTACCGGCGCCGACCGGGCACGCCGCCGAGCGGGCGCCCGCCTTCGAGCAGCAGGTGCTCTTCAAGGCCTCGCAGGACCCGGGCTACGCCTGCTTCCGCATCCCCGCCGTGGTGCGGACCGTCAAGGGCACCCTGCTCGCGTTCGCCGAGGGGCGGGTCGACAACTGCGGCGACGCGGGGGACATAGACCTCGTCCTCAAGCGGTCGTACGACGGCGGCAGGACCTGGGGGCCGCTCCAGGTGGTCAACGAGGGCGCGGGCGACACGCACGGCAACCCCGCGCCGGTCGTGGACCGCGAGACCGGCCGCGTCCTGCTCGCCGAGACGTACAACACGGGCCGCACGGACGCCGGTAACTGCGACATACCGTGCGACCGGACACCGCACCTCCAGTACAGCGACGACGACGGCCGCACCTGGTCGCGCCCGCGCGACCTGAGCGAGGAGATCCTCCCTCCGCGGTGGAACTCCTGGTACGCGACGGGCCCCGTCCACGGCATCCAGCTCACCCGGGGCAAGCACGCCGGGCGGCTGGCCTTCGCCGTCAACGCCGAGTCGTACGAGAGCGGCCGCATCTCCGCCAACCACGCCGCGCTGGTCGTCAGCGACGACGGCGGCGACCACTGGAAGGTCGGCGCGAGGGACACGTATCCGATCGCCGAGGACGGCACCTTCCGCCAGAAGCCCTCGGAGATGACGCTCGCCGAGCGGCCCGACGGGACCGTCTACGTCAGCGCGCGCGAGCAGGACGGCACCGATCTGGGACACCGCAGTCACGCGGTGAGCCGCGACGGCGGCGACTCCTTCGCCGCGCCCTTCCGCGCCCTGCCCGATCTCTACACGCCGCAGGTCCAGGGCTCCGTCCTGGAGTTCGGCGGGCGGCTGCTGCTCGCCTGCCCCGCCGACCCCGACCGCCGCAGGACCATGCAGATCCGCTCCTCCTACGACGGCGGCCGCACCTGGGACAGCGTCGACCGGGGCACGACGGTGACCACCGACTGGTCCGGCTACTCCGACCTGGTGCGCGCCGACCGGGAGCACGTGGGTCTGCTGTACGAGGGCGGCGCGGTCGACGCGCACGACGAGATCCGCTTCGCCCGCTTCACCGAGGACTGGCTGAAGCCGCGCCGCGGACCCGACCCCACCACGCCCGACCGCGCCCCGGGCGCCCGCGGCGCGGCCGTGCTCGGCGGGGCCCGCCAGACCGAGGGGCGGTTCGGCGGCGCCCTCGCCTTCGACGGCACCGACGACGCGGTACGGCTGCCCTTCCGCGCACGGCTGCCGCGCGGCGCGGGCGACTTCACCGTCTCCCTGTGGTTCCGCTACTCCGCGACCGGCGGTGAGCAGCCACTGCTGTGGATGGGCGGCATAGGGACCAACCAGCCGCAGGTGTGGCTGCGCGGCGAACCGGCGAGCGGCCGGATCACCGGCCTGATCACCACGCGCCAGGGCGCCACCGCGCCGAGGTCCGCGTCGGTGCGCACGGCGGGCGCGTACAACGACGGGCAGTGGCACCACATCGTGCTGCGCCGGGAGGCCGGGGAGGGCCGTCTGACGCTCTTCCTCGACGGGACGCCGGTCACCACCGCCGACGTGCCCGGCTCCGTCAGCCGCACCTCGCCCTTCGGCATCCACGTCGGCCAGCGGCTCGACAGCCGCGCCCACTTCACCGGCTCGATCGACGAAGTGCGGCTCTACGGAAGGGCGTTGTCCGATGAGGAAGTGGCCAACCTGGGCACCGGCGACCGTCCTGTGACACGGGACACCGTCGTCAGACTGCCCATGGACCGCGTGCACGGCAGCAACTAACGTCCCAGGAGTGTCAGTCCAAGAGCGTCGTGGCCGGACGGGCCGCAGGATCTGGCTGGTCCTGCTGCTCGTCCTGGCCTGCGCGGCCGTCCTGCTGATCGCCCTGCCGGAGGGCGACCGGGAGGGCGCGGCGGCCTGCCGTCCCCGTACCGTCGGCGACTGGTCGGCCGACGAGAAGGTCACCGGTGAGTTCGCGCGCTACGGCGACGACCAGGCGCGGACCGACGACTGGACCGGCGGCGACGGCACCCACTCGGTGCGGCTGCCCGACGGGCGCGTCCTGTGGCTGTTCTCCGACACCTTCCTCGGCCAGGTGCACGCCCCGCCCAACCCCGCGGGGCAGCCCCACACCTGGCGCGACACCAGCGCCCCGATGGTCCGCAACTCGGCCGTGGTGATGTCCCGTTCCGGCAC
>NZ_JASKYR010000983.1:0-2533 GCF_041028215.1 Streptomyces flavofungini | reverse complement strand
GCGGAGCCGACGGCCCTCAAGGTGTCGGCCCGACCGGCCTGAAAGTGGCGGCCCGCGCCTACGCGCCGCTCGCGCCCAGCATGTCCTCGCGCTCGACGAGCTTCACGCGCTCGCGGCCCTGCGGCTCGCCCAGCGCCTTCTCCGCGGCGTCCAGGCGGTACCAGCCGTCCCACGTGGTGAAGCGGACGTTCCGCTCGGCGAGGAAGGCGTCCACGGCTTCCGGGGCGGGCGCCTGCGGCGTGTGCAGGCGGCCGTTCTCGTGGTCGTCGATGAGGCTGGCGACCGTCTCGTTGGCGTCGCCCTTGGTGTGTCCGATGAGGCCGACGGGCCCGCGCCGGATCCAGCCGGTGACATAGGTCGAGGCCAGGTGTTCACCGGACTCCTCGATGACGCGGCCCATCCGGTCCGGGACGGTGCCGGTCGCCACGTCCCAGGGCAGCTTCGGCAGCTCGTCGGAGAGGTAGCCGACCGCGCGGTAGACCGCGCCGAGGTCCCAGTCCTTGAACTCGCCGGTGCCCTTGACGTTGCCGGTGCCGTCCAGGGCCGTGCGCTCGGTGCGCAGGCCGACGACCTTGCCGTCCTCGCCGAGGATCTCCACGGGCGACTCGAAGAAGTGCAGGAAGAGCTTGTGCGGACGGTCGCCGACGTCGCGGATCGCCCAGTTCTCCAGGGTCTTGGCGACCATGTCGGCCTGCTTGTTGCCGCGCCGCGTGGTGATCGAGCCCTCGTCGTAGTCGATGTCCTCGGGGTCGACGATGACCTCGATGTTCGGGGAGTGGTCGAGCTCCCGCAGCTCCATCGGGCTGAACTTGGCCTGCGCGGGGCCTCGGCGGCCGAAGACGTGCACCTCCAGCGCCTTGTTGGCCTTCAGGCCCTCGTGCACGTTCGGCGGGATCTCGGTCGGCAGCAGCTCCTCGGCGGTCTTGGCGAGGATGCGGGCCACGTCGAGGGCGACATTGCCGACGCCGAGGACCGCGACCTTCTCGGCGTCGAGCGGCCAGGTGCGCGGCACGTCGGGGTGCCCGTCGTACCAGGAGACGAAGTCGGCGGCGCCGTAGGAGCCGTCGAGGTCGATGCCGGGGATGTCCAGGGCGCGGTCGGCCGTGGCGCCGGTGGAGAAGATCACCCCGTCGTAGAAGTCACGCAGGTCGTCGAGGCTGATGTCGTTCGGGTAGTCGACGTTGCCGAAGAGACGTATCTGGGGCTTGTCGAGCACCTGGTGCAGGGCCGTGATGATGCCCTTGATGCGCGGGTGGTCGGGAGCGACGCCGTAGCGGATGAGACCGAACGGTGCGGGCATCCGTTCGAAGAGGTCGATCGACACACCCGGTTCGACGGCCACTGCGGACTTGAGCAGCGCGTCGGCGGCGTAGATCCCGGCGGGGCCGGCTCCGACAATGGCTACCCGCAGAGGGCGAGGCATGTTCAGGTTCCCTTCGAACGGTGGCGGGGGCACGCACCAGGTACGCAAGGGGAAGCCTAAACTAAGGCAAGCCTAAGTCAGTAGCCGGGTCTGCTTTATGACCCCATAAGGCGGGCTTATGGGGTCTCCCATGGTTGGCTTATGACTCTCGACCCGCCGAGGGGCCTCGACAACCGAGGCCCGCGGCCGCCACCGAAGGCCCCTCGGCCGCCATCCGCCCGAAGACCCTCAGCCCCCGAGGAAGCTCAGCCTGACCTTTCGGTCGGGGTTGTCCACGTTTGTGTCCACGAGGCACACCGACTGCCACGTCCCGAGTTCCAGACTGCCGCCGATCACCGGCAGCGTCGCGTGCGGCGGGACGATCGCGGGCAGCACGTGGTCACGGCCGTGCCCGGGGCTGCCATGGCGGTGCTGCCACCGGTCGTCGGCCGGGAGCAGGGTGTGCAGCGCCGCGAGGAGGTCGTCGTCGCTCCCCGCGCCGGTCTCCAGGATGGCGATGCCCGCCGTGGCGTGCGGCACGAAGAGGTTCAGGAGGCCGTCGCGGCCCGCCGCGGCCTCGCGCAGGAAGGCCTCGCAGTCGCGGGTCAGGTCATGGACCGTCTCGGTGGAACCGGTGGTGACCCGGAGGACTTGAGTGGTGAACGCATCGGACATAACCCCATTCTCTCCCATCCGGCCTTCCACCCAGCGATACGAGCCGTCCATTCCCCGAGACACCATTGACCGTGCCTGCGGCAACTGGCTACGTTCTGCGACATGTCGCGATCAGCCTTGCTCACTACGCGCGGTCACATCGACCTGCTGCGGGTGGCCTCCTCCGCGTGTCGACGCGGCTGCTGACGCCTTTTCACGACTTCTGCGCCGCTCGCGGTGTTCGTCGGGTCCGGCTCCCGGTAGACCGGCTGAGCCTTTGCCGCGACCGTAAGCCGCAACTCGTGACGCACCCCTGTCCGGCCCGGCCATCGCCATCCCGCCTCGGGTTCGGGTAGCGCCACGCGTGGACATCCACGTCTGCGTCTACGTCTCGGGCTGCATCTACGTCTCGGTCTACGTCCGCGTCGAGGTACAGGCGTAGGGCGTGGCCGGAGCCCGGCCCGCACGGCGTACGCC
>NZ_JASKYR010000982.1:0-2676 GCF_041028215.1 Streptomyces flavofungini | reverse complement strand
GACGTAGAGGTCGCCCCCGCCGAGTGGCMCGTMGMSSKCGCCACCGCCGACGACGGCGGCGACCTCTACGTCTGGCACATCCCGCTCCCCGGCGCCGTCCGCGAGGACCTCGGCCTGGTCAGGCGCGGCGACAGCCTGGTCGTCCGCGCGGGAACGCACCGCCGTGTGCTGAGCCTGCCGTCCGCGCTGCGCCGCTGCACCGTCGCGGGCGCCGGACTGCGCGAGGGCGAGCTGCGGGTGCGGTTCGCGCCGGACCCCGGCCTGTGGCCGCGCGGACAGTGAACGGGCTGCCGCCATTCGGGTAACGTCGAGTGGTATGAGCGATGCCACGGAGCGCGAAGCCCCCGAAGCCGACGCGGACGCCTGGGAGAAGGCGTGCGCCGAGGATCTGGCGGCGGAGAAGGCCCGCCGCCGCGAGCAGTACGGGCAGCCGCCTGGATCGGCCGCCGAGGAACTGCGCAAGCTGCTCGACGCCGTCTCGGACAAGCTCTCCGGGCTTCAGTCGCCGCTCTTCGGCGCGGTCGCCCAGGGCGCCGTCGAACAGACCCTGAAGCAGTTGGTCAGGGAGGCCAAGGCCGTGGTCGAGCCGGTCATCGAGCGCAACCCCGACGTCTTCGACCACCTCGCCGCCGCCGGTTCCGAGCTGCTCGCCGCCTACCGCTCGGCGGTCGAGGGCCAGGAGGGCCGCTGGACCCGGGGTGACACCGCGGGGGCGCCCGGTGACCCCGGTCGCGGCCGGGACCGGGGYGACGAGGGTCCCTCGGCGGGCGAACACATCGATCTGGACTGACCCCCCTCGGGTACGGTGGGCCGTAGCGGGGCTCGATCGAACTGAGGGATTCATGGGACTCACCATCGGCGTCGACATCGGCGGCACCAAGATCGCGGCCGGAGTGGTCGACGAGGAAGGCAACATCCTCTCGACGTTCAAGGTGCCGACTCCTGGTACTTCCGAGGCCATCGTCGACGCGATCGCCTCCGCCGTGGAGGGCGCGCGGGCCGGTCACGAGATCGTCGGAGTCGGCATCGGCGCCGCGGGCTACGTCAACCGCCAGCGCTCCACGGTCTACTTCGCGCCCAACATCGACTGGCGGCAGGAGCCGCTGAAGGACGAGGTCGAGAAGCGCGTCGGCCTCCCGGTCGTCGTGGAGAACGACGCCAACGCCGCCGCGTGGGGCGAGTACAGGTTCGGCGGCGGCAAGGGCCACCGCAACGTCATCTGCATCACGCTCGGCACCGGCCTCGGCGGCGGCATCATCATCGGCAACAAGCTGCGCCGCGGCCACTTCGGCGTGGCCGCCGAGTTCGGCCACATCCGGATGGTCCCGGACGGCCTGCTCTGCGGCTGCGGCAGCCAGGGCTGCTGGGAGCAGTACGCCTCGGGCCGCGCCCTCGTGCGGTACGCCCGCCAGCGGGCCAACGCGACGCCGGAGCGCGCCGAGTACCTCCTCTCGCTCGGCGACGGCACCCCCGAGGGCGTCGAGGGCAAGCACATCTCCATGGCCGCCCGGCAGGGCGACGCGGTCGCCATCGACTCCTACCGCGAGCTGGCCCGCTGGGCGGGTGCCGGTCTCGCCGACCTGGCGTCGCTCTTCGACCCGTCCGCGTTCATCGTCGGCGGCGGCCTCTCGGACGAGGGCGAGCTGGTCCTCGACCCGATCCGCAAGTCCTTCAAGCGCTGGCTCGTCGGTGCCGCCTGGCGCCCGCAGGCCGAGGTCATCGCCGCCCAGCTCGGCAACAAGGCGGGTCTGGTCGGCGCCGCCGACCTGGCGCGGGAGCCCGACCCCGTCATGTGAGACCCGGTGCGCGGGCCGGGACCCGGCGCGTCGGCCGCGTCCCGGCCCGTCAGCCGCGTCCTGGTTCGTCAGCCGAGTCATGGTTCGTCCGGCCGTGCCCGCCGTGCCCCGCGAGGGAGCGGCGGGCACTGTCGTATCTTGATCGGCATGTCGACGAGTCCGCTGGCCGATCTCCCCAACTCCCGCACCGAGGAGGACGGTTCGGCCGTCATCCGGGTGCTCAGCTACAATGTCCGCTCGCTGCGCGACGACACCGACGCGCTCGCCCGTGTCATCGCCGCCTGCGCGCCCGACCTCGTCCTGGTCCAGGAGGCGCCCCGGTTCTTCCGCTGGCGCAAGAAGCTGGCCCGCCTCGCCCGCGCCGCCGACCTGGTGATCCTCTCCGGCGGCGGCACGGCGGCCGGGCCCGCGCTGCTCTGCTCGCTGCGGGCCACCGTCGAGCGGACCGAGGACGTCCTGCTCCCGCTCACCCCCGGCCTGCACCGGCGCGGCTTCGCGACGGCGGTGGTCCGCTTCGGCGGCGCCCGACTCGGCGTACTGAGCTGTCACTTGAGCCTCCAGGCCGAGGAGCGGTACACCCAGGGCGGGCTGCTGCTCGACCGGCTCGCGGCGCTCGGCGCCGAGCACGCGGTCGCGGGCGGCGACCTCAACGAGCGGCCCACCGGCCGGACCTTCCGCAGGCTCACCAGGACGCTCCAGGACTGCTGGCGCACCAAGCCCTGGGGCGGTGAGCACACCTCCACGCCCGGCGACCCCCACCAGCGCATCGACGCCATCCTCGCCACACCGGGCGTCGAGGTGCTCGGCTGCGGGGTCCCCGTGGGGCTGCCGGGCGTGACGGGGACAGACCTGAGGGCGGCCACGGACCATCTTCCGGTCC
>NZ_JASKYR010000981.1:0-2123 GCF_041028215.1 Streptomyces flavofungini | reverse complement strand
CGGTGAAAAGGTCCGCAAGGCCGTCGAGGTCGCGCTTCTCCACGAGGGCGCGGAAGCGTTCGGCGGTGGGGTGGCTCATGGCGTCTCCAGCAGGGGGAGGGGGAATGGGCGTATCGCGCATAGTCATCAATCTGACTATTCAGAATGGTGACTATGATGAGGGCACGGGACGGCCGAAGGGAAGGGGTTTCGGGGCATGGCTCTGCGGCACGCGGTGCTCGCGGCACTGCTGGACGGTGAGTACAGCGGCTATCAGCTCGCCAAGGGCTTCGACATCGGCGTGGCCAACTTCTGGCACGCGCTGCCCCAGCAGCTCTACGCCGAACTGGCCAAGCTGGAGGCCGACGGCCTGGTCTCCGGGCGTGAGGTCGTGCAGGAGGGCCGCCCGAACAAGCGGCTGTTCCGCGTCACCGACGCGGGCCTCGCCGAGATGGAGCGCTTCGCCGCCCGCGCCGCGAAGCCGTCCTTCATCCGCGACGACCTGCTGGTCAAGGTGCAGGCGGTGGACGGCGTCGCCGCCGCGCCGGTCATCGGGCAGCTCGCGGAGCGCGCCGCGGTGGCCGACGCGAAGATCGACGTCCTGGAGAAGCTCCTGGTGAAGCTGCGCGGCGGCGCCGACGAGGAGGACTTCCTGCGCACCGGCGAGCGCGTCGGCCCCTATCTGACCTGTCTGCGCGGTCTCGCCTTCGAGCGCGAGAGCCGCGACTGGTGCCGYCGGGGCGCGGTGAGGGATCCGGACGGCGACCGCGCGGTGCGAGATCCCGACCCGGGCGCTCAGCCGGTGGTGGGAGAACCGCGCCCGGGCGCTCAGCCCGTGGTGACCTCCCGCGTGGGCGAGTAGCCGCCCCACGTGCCGTCCGGCAGCTTCGGGCGGATGCGTACCCGGTGCCGCTCCCCGGACTTCTTGCCGATGTAGAAGCTGTGCTCGGCCTTGTCGCGAGGCGCCGTCCCGCCGAAGACCAGCGAGGTGGCCGTGCGGCCGTCGAGCTGGATCTGGTACTCCGCCACGGCCCCGCCGGTACGCGGCGGCACCCAGCTCAGATCGATGTAGTACGCCCCGTCGGCGCGGTGCGTCGTGGCGCGGAAGCCGGTCGGCGCCGTGCCGCGCCCCGCGTCCTCGCCCGCCCCGGTGGTGAGCCGCACCTTCCGGCTCGCGGGCGAGAAGTTGTCCGCGGCGTCGCGCGCCTTGACCGTGAAGGTGTAGGCGGTGCCGGGCCGCAGCCCGGTGACGAGCGTCGCGGTCTGCCCGCCGCCCACACTGTGGATCTTCGAACCGCCCTGGTAGATCTCGTACGAGGCCACGCGCCTGTCGTCCGTCGACTTGCCCCACGTCAGCATCGCCGACCGGCTCCCCTCCGCCCTGCCCCGCAGGTCCGCGGGGCGCGACGGGGCCTCGCGGTCGGCGGCGACAGCCTTCGGAGTCGTGACGGTGAGCTTCTTGCTGTCGGCGCTGACATTGCCCTCGGCGTCGCGGGCGCGCACGGTGAAGGCGTACGTGGTGGCGGGCCTGAGGCCGACGATGTCGACCATGTGCTTGGCGCCCGGGACCGTCCTGACCCTCTTGGCGTCCCGGTAGACCTCGTAGCCGGTGACCCCGGTGTCGTCGGTGGCCTGGTTCCACATGACGTGGGCGGTGGTGGCGCTGCCCGCCTCCACGGTGAGGCCGCGCGGGGCCGCGGGCGGCGTGGTGTCCTGACGCCCGTCGCCGCCGCCGCCCCAGTCGCAGCCGCCGACAGCGGTCACGGCGAGGGCGGTCAGCAGGGCCACGGGCAGGGACGACCGGGGGGTCCGTCGCACGGTGCTGCCTTCCACTCGACGGCATTGGTCCGGACCTATTTGACACAGGTGGCGGGGGCACATCAAGAGGCAGGCGTCCGCCGTACGGGCCCGGATCGCCGGACGGGGTGTACGACTGCGCACAGACTGGGATATCTGGGCAGCGAGACATCCCCCGCACGCACCCGAAGGGTCCCGACCGTGCCCACGAGAACGGCCGCTCTGGCCGTCGCCGCAGGAGCCGCGCTGCTGCTCCCCGCCGCCGTCCCCGCCACCGCCCGGCACGCCCCCGTCGGTGAGGTCACGGCCGCCGAACTGCTCGCCCGCACGCGTGACTGCGCGCAGCT
>NZ_JASKYR010000980.1:0-2638 GCF_041028215.1 Streptomyces flavofungini | reverse complement strand
GTCGGGGCGTAAGCCTCGTACGGCCGCGGAGGAGTTGCTGTGTGAGCTGTTCGCCGACATCCTCGGGTTGCCGGAGGTCGGCGTCGACGACAGCTTCTTCGACCTCGGCGGCAACTCCCTCCTGGCGATCCGCCTGGTCAGCCGCCTGCGCTCAGCGCTGGGCGCGGAGATCGACATGCGGGCCGTCTTCGAGGCACCGAACCCGGCGGAACTCGCGGCCCGGTTCACGGGGACGAAGTCCGACCGGCCCCCGCTGACGGCAGGTAGCCGCCCCGGCCTGCTGCCGCTCTCCTTCTCCCAGCTCAGGTTCTGGTTCCAGGGCGAACTGGCCGCCGCCGACGACAGCCATGCGATCACCACCGCCCTGCGTCTCTCCGGCAGGCCGGACGTACCGGCGCTGCGGGCGGCGCTCCGGGACGTGGTCGTACGCCACGAGAGCCTCCGCACGGTCTTCCCCGTGACGGACGGACAACCGCGGCAGCGGGTCCTGGACGCCGCCGGTCTCCCCTTCGACCTGGCCGTGCGGCAGATCACGCCCGATGACCTCCCGGCGGCGGTGGCCGGGGCGTCCAGCACTCCCTTCGCGCTCGACCACGAGCTGCCGCTGCGGGCGGTGCTGTTCTCCATGGGCCCGGACGACCACGCGCTGGTCGTCACGGTGCATCACATCGCCTTCGACGGCTGGTCGGCGGCGCCGTTCGTACGGGATGTGTCCACGGCGTACGAGGCCCGCCTCGCGGGACACGCGCCGCGCTGGGACGCACTGCCCGTGCAGTACGCCGACTTCGCCCTCTGGCAGCGCGACCTCCTGGGCGACCCCGAAGCGGCCGACAGCGTCTTCGCCGCCCAGCTCGCCCACTGGAAGAAGACGCTCGCCGGAGCCCCCGGGGAACTGTCGCTGCCCGCCGACCGGCCCCGCCCCGCCGTCGCCTCGCACCGGGCCGGAGCCGTCAGGGTGCGCCTCGACACGCGGACCCGCCGCCGGCTGAGCGAACTGGCGCGCAAGGAGGGGGCGAGCCTGTTCATGGTGCTGCACGCGGGTCTCGCCGCCCTGCTGACCCGCTGGGGCGCGGGGACGGACGTCACCGTGGGCAGCCCGGTGGCGGGCCGTACCGACTCCGCCATGGACGATCTCGTCGGCTGCTTCCTCAACACGGTGGTCGTCCGCACCGACACGGCGGGCTCGCCCGGTCTCGACGTGCTGACGGGGCGGGTACGGGACGCGGTGCTGTCCGCCATGGAGCATCAGGACGTGCCCTTCGAGCGCGTCGTCGACGCGGTCAGCCCGGCGCGGTCCGCCGCACGGCACCCGCTCTTCCAGGTGATGCTCAGCCTCCAGAACAACGCGGAGGCCGCAGCCGCGCTCCCGGGCCTCGCCGTGACGGCCCTGACCGACGGCAGCTACCCGACCACCGCCTTCGACCTGCTCTTCGACCTCGGTGAAGTGGAGGGGCGGCTGGAAGGCCGGCTCGTCTACGCCGAGGACCTGTTCGACCGGAGTACGGCCACCCGCCTCGCCCGGCACTTCGAGAGGTTCCTCGCGCGGGCGGCCCAGGAGCCCGCACGTTCCGTCGCCGGGATCGATCTCCTGCCCGAGGACGAGCGGCACGCGGTCCTGCACGAGTGGAACGGCACGGCGCGGACGACGGCCGTGGACCTGGCGCCGCGGGGCTTCGAGCGGCAGGCCGCGAAGACGCCCGACCGCACCGCGGTGGTGTGCGGGGGCACCGCGCTCACCTACGCCGGACTCAACACGCGGGCCAACCGCCTCGCGCGCGCACTCCTCGCCCGGGGGGCCGGGCCCGGCCGCCTCGTCGCCGTGGCCATGGCACGCTCCGTCGACCTGCTCGTCGCCCTGCTCGCCGTGCACAAGGCCGGAGCCGCTTACCTGCCGGTCGACCCCGGACATCCGAGGGAGCGGATCGCCATGGTCCTCGCGGACGCCGCGCCCGCGCTGGTGCTCTGCGACCTCGCCACGCGCGGCGAGACCGGGGAAGCGGGCTGGATCGCGCTCGACGATCCGCACGTCGTCGCCGACCTGGCCGAGCGGCCGGGGGACGACCTCGTCGAGGCGGAGTCGCGCGGCGCGGTCCTGCCGGACGACACGGCGTACGTGATCTACACATCGGGTTCGACGGGCCGCCCGAAGGGGGTCGCGGTCACCCACGCGAACCTCGCGGGCCTGCTGGACGCCATGCGCGACCACCTGCCGCTGGGGGCGGCCGACCGGCTGCTTGCGGTGACCACGGTCTCCTTCGACATCGCGCACCTCGAACTGCTGCTGCCCCTGCGGGACGGCGCGTGCGTGGTGATCGCGGCCGAGGAGGCGACCGGTGACCCGTTCGCGCTGGCCGACCTGATCCGAGAGCACTCGGTCACGGCCATGCAGGCGACGCCCTCACTGTGGGCCCCCCTCGTCGAGAACGTCCCGGAGGCGCTCCGCGGGCTCCGGGTCCTGGCCGGGGGCGAGGCCCTGCCGGGCAGGCTCGCCCGTGAACTGGGCGCACTGGCCGCCGAGGTCACCAATGTCTACGGCCCCACCGAGACGACCATCTGGTCCCTCGCCGCCCGCATCGACGCGGACAACGCACAGCACCCGCCYATCGGCCGTCCGCTGGCKAACGGGCGGGTGTATGTG
>NZ_JASKYR010000098.1:0-15546 GCF_041028215.1 Streptomyces flavofungini | reverse complement strand
CACGGGCATCGGTCACGGCGCCGCCGAGATCGGGGAAGGCGGCGGAGAGGGCATCGACCAGGGGACGCGCTTCGGGGGCGAGGCGGTCTCCATTGGCAGCGGCGTCGGCATCGGCATCGGCATCGGCATTGACATCGGCGCGGCCGGGCGGCTCGGCCCGCATCAGGCGTCCGCCCCCGCTGCTTGTGCTTGCCCCCGCTCCCGCTCCCGGAAGTGCGGGATGACCTTCTCGCCCCACTGCCGCAGCGTCTCCAGGCAGGCCTCCTGCGGGACCGTACCCATCTGGATCAGGCACATGATCTCGTCGGCCCCGGCGTCGCGGAGCCGCTCCACGTAGGCGATGGCGTCGTCGGCGGTTCCGTAGGCGTGGTCGGCGTTGAAGGTGGCCGTCGAGGTCGGCCGTACCGGGATGTCGTGCTCGTGGAGGCGGGCGACGACCTGCTCGGCGGCCCTGCGCATCTCGGCGGCCTCGTCGCTCCCCTCGACGACCGCCTCGTCGGGGACGCCCGCGCCGCCGTACCAGTGGCCGATGGACTGCGCGAAGAACCGCTGCCCCCGGATGCCGACGCGGCGGGCCGCCTCGCCGTCGTCGAGGACGATGGTCGGGCAGAGCACGGAGAAGTGGTCGTTGACGACGCTCGACACCAGGCGCTCGCCGGTACGGGCGGTGACGGCGGCGTCGTACGCCTCGCGCATCGCGGCGATCGACCCGGGCCCGGCGAAGCCCATGACCAGCGCGCCGATGCCGAGGTCTGCGGCCTGGGCGAGGGTCTCGGTCCTGCTGCACGCGAGGAAGAGCGGCGGGTGCGGCAACTGCTGCGGGCGGGGCAGGATCGGGTGCGGGGCGATGTCGAGGAGCGGGCCGTGGTGCTCCAGCTCCTCCTTCTCCCAGGCCTTGCCGATGATGCGCAGGGCCTCTTCGACCTCCTGGGCCGTCCGCGCCCTGTCGACCCCGCACAGCGACGTCTCCTGCTCGGTGCCGCCGCGCCCCGCGCCGAGGTCGAGCCGCCCGCCGGACAGCAGATCCAGCATGGCGGCACGCTCGGCGACCCGGGCGGGGTGGTTGAAGTTGAACGGCATGCAGACGACGCCGTGCCCGATCCTGATGGTGCGGGTGCGCGCGGCGACCCAGGTCAGGAAGATTTCCGGGGCGCTCATGTGCGCGTACCACTTCAGGGAGTGGTGCTCGACCGCCCAGACCCGGTCGAACCCCATCGCCTCCGCGAGCACGGCCTGCTCGACGCTGTCCCGGATGACCTGGTGCTCCCGCTCGACCGTGGGGTCGGCGAGCTGCGCCTCAAAGATGACGGAGAACTGCACGTGCCCTCCTGGGGGTTGACCCGTGGCACGCGACGCTCCCGCGCTCGCGCACCCATGGTTCGATCAGCCATATGACTAATCGTCATGCCGTGAGGAAGCAAGGGGCGTGCGCGGGGCAGATGGGGGCGGCGGCGACGCACTGGCCGGTGGGCGCCCCTCCCGACGCCCACCGGCCAGTGCGTCGAACTGTGAAAGACGTAAGCCCCGCCGGGACACACCCAGCGGGACTCCTCGCCGCAGAGCCGGGATGCGCCGAAGCGGAGCGCTTCCGGGCCTGGCACGCCGACCAATGGCTCGGCCTGCGGGACCGCTCGCGGTGAGGCGGTGAGGGCGGTTCCGGCGTCGAACTTCAGCGCTTGTCGTGTTCAGGGAACTCCTCGGCCACGCCCATATCGGCGTCACCGCCGGCGTCTACGCCCACGTCCGACTCCGCCTCCAACGCCAGGCCATCGACACCCTCGGAGTCGTCCTCACATCAACCAACGACAACCCCGACAACCCATCCGTCACAGCCGTCGTCCGCTGACGTTGCCGTCACCGTTGCCGTCAAGGCACCGGAAAGCCCCACCGGTACCACTGCCGGTGGGGCTTTGCGATCATTCGGCGAATGAATTCTAATTGCTCGCCGCACCCGCTGAAGGGCGCGCTACTTCTTTCGCGTAAGCGATCGTCTCGGCGACCACATCCACATCAGCCTCCCTCGCCATGGGCATCAGATAAAGCCCCTCTGGAGAATCAATACGGATCTCGCATACGCAATCTCCAGTATCCATGGCACGGCATTCAACGTAGCTGGCATCTTCGTGAATGCTGGCCACCCTGAAGAGGCGATATTGACGCCCGGAAATCTCCGCAATCCTCACCCGAGGAACCCTTCGAACGTGAGTCCGCCTCCGCGCGTACTCCAGCGTGCACCATAGCTTCCGCTTGGATGCCATATGTCGCGAACAGTTCCCCCATAGTGCGCCGAGGCGGAACCCAGCGTGTCTGTACTACCTGGATTGGTCAGCAACTCAAGGACCATGTCGTCGCCCATTTCCGTACGCTCTGCATCCGACGCGAGGGTCGGGAACTTGCTCGCATGAACCGGCCCTCGACTGGGGTCTGCATGCTTCTGCAACGCCCGTCCTGCATTGCTTTGACCGCGAGCAATCTTACCGGTACGCGTGTCGATTTTGGCCTTCTTATAAGGCCCAGTCGCCGCCTCAGCCAGCTCGTCAACGGACGCATTTCCACAATTGTGAACGAGTACCGGAGTGGCCCCCGCCAGCACATAGTACGTATGCAAGCCCGCAACCGTCAGATTGTGGACAGCCGCCTGCTGTGTCCAGCGTTCGACCGACGCGATCTCGACGTACGTACCCGCGCCCGTCCGCAGGCGCTGATGCGTCCGCAGGTCCTTCGCGTCGATCCACTCGTTCAGGGCCGGGACCCAGAAGGGGTGGCCGTCCGTCGCCGTGACGGACGACGTCTTGTCGCCCTTCTTGCCGTCCGTGTCGATCGTGACCTTGACCAGGTGCTTCGTGCCCTTGCCCTTGATCTCGGCCGTGACCGTGCGGACCTTCGTCTTGCCGGTCTTGGGGTCCGTTGCCAGGACCTTGTCGCCTATGTCGATGTCTTCGATGGACTTCGTACTGCCGTCCGCCATCAAGACCTTGGTGCCTGGGGTGAAGCTGTTGGCGACCTTGCAGCTCGCCGCCGCTTCCTCGAGCCGGTCGGCCTTCTTGTCCAGGCGTCGCCACTTGCTGTAGCCGCTGCTCAGTTTGTCGAGGAGGCCCCAGATCCGTTTGGCGAGGGCGGCGCCCTTCTTCCAGTTCCAGAGGTATTTCTTGGCCAGGGTGCCGATCTTCGCGCCGATGGCGCTCGTGACGACGTTCAGGATCGTGGCGCCGCAGGAGCCGAGGCTGCCGGTGCTGAAGCAGTCGAGCGCGTCGGTGATGCCCAGTTCATCGGCGACGATCTTGCCGAGTTCCTTGGCCGCGGAGATGATGACCCGCTTCTGCGCGGTGGCCTCGTAGCGGACGGTCTCCGCCCTGCGCTGGGCCGGTGTCTTGCCGATCCCGTAGTACTTCTTGTAGGTCGGCGTGGGCTTGGATTCCCAGCCGCCGTTGCTCTTCATCTTGCACTGGACACCGGCGAGCTTGCACTCGTCCGGCATCTCACCCGTCGGGTCCGACAGCGTCACCGGGCTGTTGTTGGCGTACGCGTACCCGTTGATCTGCTGCGGGTCGGTGAAGTCGATCAGCGGGTCGGCCGAGATGAAGCGGCCGTTCTCCGGCTCGTATTCGCGGGCTCCGACATGCGTCAGACCCGTCGACGCGTCCACCGGTGCCCCGAGGAACCCCTTGTCGTCGACCCAGGGGTCGGACACCACGGTGCCCCGTGCGTTGCCGAACGGATCCATGCGGCGCCGCGTCACCGCTCCGGACTTGGCGTCGACCGCCGTCAGCGACGTCCCGTGGTGGTCGCCCGCCAGGAACTGCACACCCTTGGGCGTGCGCATCGCGACCGTACGACCGGCGAAGCCGTAGTAGCGGGTCCCCTCCACCGCGCGTGAGGTGGTGTTGAGGGTGAGTTCCATGCCCGGCAGGTACAGGGTCTGCTTGCCGGGTTCCTTGCGCAACAGGCGCTCGCCCGAGGCGTCGTAGAGGAAGGACCTCGCCTCCGTGTCCTGCTTCGCCGACTTCGTCAGCTTGCCCGTCGCGTCCCAGGTCAGATCCTGCGTCGAACCGTTCAGGACCCGCTGCCTGGTGTTGCCCGCCTTGTCGTACGCGAACGTGTCCTGCGACTTCACCGCGGGCCCGTTGCCGCCGGCCGGGGTGTCCGTCACCACCTTGGTGAGGGTGTGCGGGCCGCCGTTGCCCTCGGCGTCCTTGCCGTACGTGTACGTCCGCGTCACGTCCGGCTTGCCGCCGACACCGTGCAGGACCTGCCTCTCGCGGTTGCCCGACGCGTCGTAGTCGAAGTCCTGCCAGTACGCACCCGGACCGCCGAGCGTCGAGGCGGAGGGATCACTCGCGCACGCCTTGTTCAGCCTGCCGGTGCCCGCGGCCCCGTCAGCGGGGTTGGCCGTGGCCCAGGCCGACTTCAGACGGCGTTCCCAGTCGTAGCGGAAGCACTGGACGTCGTCCTGGCCGCCCGTCGGGGTGTCGGCGATCGACGTGACGTTGCCTGCCGCGTCGTAGGTGTAGTCGGTGTCGGAGGTCACCGCGTCGACACTCGTGACGTCGACGCGGGAGTTCGTGAGCCGGTCGGTGCCGCGCTCGTGCTCGTAGGTGAGCCACGTCCGCTTGCCGTCCGAACCGCCGATCGTGCCCAGTTCCAGCTGCTGGAGCTGCGAGGTCGGAGCGTAGGAGGCCTGCCCGACGTACGCTCCCTGCTGCTTGCCGTCCACATTCGACAGCAGCTGGGTCGGGCGCTGCAGGTCGTCGTAGACGTAGGTGAGCACCTCGCTGCCGAGGCCACCGGCCGCGGGCAACTGCTGGGACTGGACCGTGCCGTCCGCGTTGTACTGGGTGCTGAACTCGTAGGTGCCCTTCAGCTCCTCGGCGACGTCACCGCCGAGCACCACCTTGGTGAGTTCGGGCTGGTAGAAGTCGTCCAGGTGGACGTTGACCGTCGCCGCCTGCACCTTGCCGTTCTCGTACCGGTAGGTGCCGTACGGCTGTCCCTTGGCGACGTGGTCGTAGGTGGTCGCGGTGAGCTGCGTGCCCTTGTCCGGCTCGCCCTCCCAGGTGGACTCGGGGCGGCCGAGGACGTCGTACTTCGTCGAGACCGTCTTGTCCCGCACGTCCGTCGTGGAGACGAGCCGGTCGAGGGAGTCGTACGCGAACGACGACTTGCCCGTGTCGGGGTCGGTGGACGCGGTCTTCCGACCCCGCTGGTCGTACTCGTACGACCAGGTGTTGCCCGCCGAGTCCTCGACGGATTTGAGCTGCCCGGCGGGCCAATAGGTGTAGGACGTCGACTCGTAGTCCTGCGAGGTGCCGGTGGGCAGGGGCTTGTCGCCCTTGTAGCGGCGGATCTCCGTCGTCCTGTCCCGGCCGTCGGTGATCGTCGTGGTGGGCGGCGTGCCGGCGGGCGGGTCGACGTGTACGCGGTCGCCGCCGTAGGTGTAGGTGGTGCGCCACTTCTCCTCGTCGGCGACCTGGAAGATCTCCGCCGTCTTGCGCCCCACGCCGTCGTACCGCGTGAGCGTCTGGCCGTCCAGCTCGCCCGTCGGCTTGAAGAGGGTGTCCGTGGGCGCCTGCTTGGTGTAGTAGTCCGAGGTCGCCTCGACGACGTTGCCCAGGCCGTCGTAGTGGGTGTCGGCGATCAGGCCGCCGCCCTTCGGGCCCTCGGCCTGCTGCTGACGCGGTCGAAGCAGTCCGTCGTAGAGCGTGTACTCCACGCCGTACGTGCCCTGGCGCTCGTACTTCTCCGTCTTGACGGCGACCGGTGCCTTGCTGCGGACCAGATAGCTGTACTTGATCGACGCGGGCTCGTTCTTCGAGCGGTCGGCGAGCCAGACGTCGGTGACGCGGCCGAGCGCGTCATGCTCCATCTGACTGCGCTTGCCGTTCATGTCGACCTGCGCGGACGGGGTGCCCCAGGAGCGGACGTACTCCGTGGAGATGTCCCACCCGAGCGGGTTGGTCTCCGTCTGCCTGGTCGTCAGCCCGTCGGTCTCGGTGTAGGCGAGCTTCGTCTCGGTGCCCTTGGCGTCCTTGACCTTCAGCGGTCGCCCGTAGCGGTCGAAGTCCGCCACCGCGGACTCCGTCACCGTCTGGTATGTGGCCTTGGTGCCGTCGTGCCTGGAGAGCCGCTGCACCTTGGTCGCGTCGCCCTTGACCGGTGCCTCGCCGAGGGCCTTGCCGTCGTAGAACGTGAGGTCGTCGGAGATGACCTTGCCGTAGTCGTCGGTCTCGACCGGGCGGCCCGTGGCGTCGTCGTAGCGCGCCTCGCGCGTGCCCCAGTTTTGACCCGGGACGCCGACCCGGGTCGCCGTGACCCGGGACGGTTCCTGTCCGGAGAGCTCGTCGTCGGCGGCGTGCTTCACGCCGGTGGAGTCCTCGGCCTCACCGCCGAGCCCGCGCAGTAAGACGTGTTCCGTGCGCTGGTCGGAGGCGCTGACGGTGCCGTCCGACTTGGTCACCCGGACCCTGCCGTAGCCGCGCCAGTCGCTGCGTGAGGGCCCCCGACGGCTATCGGCCACGCGCACACCGCGGCCTGTCCCGAATCAGACAGACCGCGGTGCGCCGCAGGTCGAGGCGCTCACGGAACGCAAGGGGACGGGCATGAGAAAAAAATGAGAACCAGCCCTGTGAAACCGATTCAATGGCGGGGCAGATACGCCCGTACCGTCTTGCCCTGCGGGCCCGTGCTGACCGTGACCGCGTTGGCGAGGCCGCGGACCATGGGCCAGCCGAAGCCGCCCGTGCCGCCCGCCAGGTCCGGGGTGCGCTCGCGTGGGGGGCGGGGGTCCGCGTCGGTGACGGCCACCGTCACCGTGTCCCGGTGGGCCGTGAGCCGCAGCGAGCACGAGGTGCCGTGGGCGTGCCGCACCGCGTTGGTGACGAGTTCGGAGACGGTGAGCTCTACGCTCGCCGCCGCCTGCTCCTCCAGGGCCGGACTGAGTCCGCCGAGGAAGTGCCGGGCGAAGTCCCGCGCCTCGGCCACGGCCTCCGGGCGGTTGTCGAAGACCGCACGTTCCAGCGGCCTGACGCTGTGCTGTGTATGGTCCGTCCGCATACGCCCCTCCTAGTTCAGGGGGTGGACTGTTCGAATGGCTCTCTTGCCCCGGAACACGGGTCCTTAACGTGCGCGACAGCCCCCGGCAACCCGCGCGGCAGGCCCCGCCACGGCCTCCGCGCCCCCGCTCCAGAACCCTGTGGCGCACGTCACGCAACTCGTCCGTACTGACGAGGACATGAAGCGCGGAAGGCGGGGTAACCGGGCGCCACCAGCCGTAGGAGAGGACGTCGGCTGGCGAACTCGGAGGTTGACATGACGATGGCCATCGGAACCCAGACGGATACCGGCGTGGCGGAGGTGCCGGCGGTCGCGGAGCTGCCGGAGATCACGGACCCGCAGGCGGTGTCGCCGCGGGACGCCCGCGCCCTTTCCCAGGTGTTCTTCGACCAGCTCGCCGTGTTGGAGGAGGGGACACACCAGTATCAGTACGTCCGCAATACGCTGATCGAACTGAACATGTCCCTGGTCCGTTACGCCGCCGGGCGGTTCCGCAACCGCAGTGACGAGATGGAGGACGTGGTCCAGGTCGGCATGATCGGCCTCATCAAGGCCATCGACCGCTTCGAGCTCTCCCGCGAGGTCCAGTTCGCCACCTTCGCGGTCCCTTACATCGTCGGTGAGATCAAGCGCTTCTTCCGTGACACGTCCTGGGCCGTGCACGTCCCCCGCCGCCTCCAGGAGGCCCGGGTCGAACTCGCCAAGGCCACCGAGGAGCTGAGCAGCCGCCTCGGGCGCTCCCCCACGGTCGACGAGCTCGCCGCGCTGATGAACCTGAGCGCCGAAGAGGTCATCGAGGCCCGTCTCGCCTCCAACGGCTACAACTCCGCCTCCCTCGACGCGGTCCTGCACGGCGACTCCACCGACGAGACGCCGCTGGCCGACTTCATCGGAGAGGTCGACCCCGGTCTGGAGCTCGTCGAGGACTTCCACGCGCTGGCGCCGCTCATCGCGGAACTGCCCGAGCGCGACCGGGAGATCCTGCACCTGCGCTTCGTGGAGGAGCTGACCCAGTCGCAGATCGGCGAGCGCCTCGGGGTCTCCCAGATGCAGGTGTCCCGGCTGCTCTCGCGGACCCTGGGGAACCTGCGCAAGGGCATGCTCCCCGCCACCGCCTGAGGCACGAGACCTGAGGCCTGAGACCTATGGCCCGGGGCCCGGGACCTGGGGGCCTGGGGCCTGATATCTCGGTCCAGCCCCGAGCCCTGCGGACAGTCGGGCCCTCAGGGCCGCCCGTGCCAGTCCAGGCAGACGATCATCGCGTCGTCGTCGGCGTCGATGGAGCCGCGGTGTCCCGCGAGCTCGTGCAGCACGGCCCGCGGGACCTGTGAGGGCGGCAGCAGCCGCGTACTGGTCATCGCCCGGGCGAGCGCCTTCTCGCTGTAGCGCTCGCCCGCGGGCGAGGCCACGTTGTAGACACCGTCACTGATGAAGAGCAGCCGGTCCGCCGGTTCCACCCGGAAGTGCTGCGCCGAGTAGAGCGTGTCCTCGAACATGCCGAGCGGCAGCTGCGCGTCGAGCTCCACGGCCTCGGGTCTTCCGTGCCGCACGCGCCACATCCTCGGCGAACCCGCGTCGATGACCTCCGCCTCCCCCGTCTCCAGGTCGAAGCGGAGCAGCAGCATGGAGAGGTGGACGGCGCCGCGGTAGTGGCCGTAGACGGCCTGGTCGGCGAGGCACGCCTGGTCCGCGAGGGAGAGGCCCGCCCGGCGCGCGTTGCGCAGCGCGTTGATGGCGAGGTTGGTCAGGAGCGCCGCCTCGATGCCCTCCCCCATGCCGTTGGTCACCGTGAGCGTGAGGTGCCGCTCCGACGCCGACCAGTCGAAGTTGTCGCCGTAGATCGCGTACGCCGGTTCGAGCTGGGCCCCGAGGTCGTACTCCGGGCGGGAGCAGGAGCGGCCCGGGAGGAGCTGCCACTGCATCTCGGCGGCCAGGGTCAGCCGGTCGGCGCGGCGGGCCTGGAGGTAGAGGTCGGTGTCGCGCTCGGCGACCACGATCCCGTGACCGAGCGCCTCGGCGACCTCCGCCAGTTCGGCGGCGGTGTCCTTGTCGTAGGCGTCGGCGGGGAGGCGGACGGTCAGGATGCCGATGCGGTCGCCCCGGACGCTGACCGGCAGGTGGACGACGGCGAGCCCGGCCGCCTCGTCGGTCTCGACGTACGGTTCCTGGGCGCCGAAGGCGCGTCCGGGGGCGCTGGCGTGGACGGAGACCGGGTCGGCCGTCCAGGGCAGCGACTGGACCGGCTGAAGTATGGTCGTCGCGTAGTCGGCCATCAGCAGCTCGACGGAGACGGCGGCGTAGTGCGCGGCCAGCGCGTCCTGTACCGCTTCGACGAGAGCGTGCGGTGCGGCCTTGCGCAGCGCTCGTTCCACGACCCTGAATCTGTCCACCTGCCGTTTACCGCCTATCTGGAATGACATGACAAGAAGGAGCGAACGGCCCTCATGTCTCAGCGACTGACAAGGCCATTGCGAAGTGTCACAGTTGAGGGCATGAATCCCGATCTCTCCGGCAAGGACGGCCAGGAAGCCGCCGCGCCCGCGGTCAGGGATGTCATCGAACTGCTTGAGGTGCTGTGGAACAAAGGCCGCGACATCACATCGCCGGCCCCCGTCTCCTCCTCACAACTGCGGGTGCTGTACGTCCTGGACGGCGCCCAGGGGATCAACCTCCGCACGCTGGGCGAGGTGCTCGGGTCGGCCCCGTCGTCGGTGAGCCGTATGTGTGACCGTCTTCACGCGTTGGGCTTCATCGAGCGCTCCCTGAGTTCAGCCAGCCGCCGCGAGCTTGAGCTGCGCCTGTCGAGCCAGGGAGAAAGCTACCTCAAAGAATTGCGGACACGACGTGAAAGTGCCCTGTTCGACGTCATCTCCGGTATGAGTCGGACAGATCGGGCAGCGCTCGAAAGAGGTCTGCGGGGATTCCGCTCGGCCGTCGAGTCCTCCGCCGCGGCCGAGGAGCCCACGCCGGAGAGCGGGCCGTCGCCCGGCGGCGCGGTGGAGAGCGCCTGACCACGGGTTTCGTCCGCGATCCGGCCACGCTCCGGCCCGTGTCGCGTGATCAGCCTTCGTCGTCATGGGTACACGGCATGTTCCGTACCGCTCCCTCGTCGGCCCGCCCGGTCGCCCGGTCTGCCGCCACCCCGTTGAGAGGGGGTCACCCAAGGGCGGGATTTCGTTGATCGATACCCTCGATTAACGTTTGCCGCGCGACAACAATTGCTAAGGTGGATGTAATGAACTCCAGTGAACCAGAGGCCCGGCTCAGCGTGCTCACCGCACTCCGCGAACAGGGCGACAAGGTGGCCGACCGCTGGGTGCAGCTTCAGCTGGAGCGTGCGGTCCCCGGCAGCGGCATCAGGGAGGCGGAGCTCCGCGAGGAGGCCGACGCCTTCGTGGGTTCCTTGCTCGCGGCACTTGAAACCGATCAGCCGGTGGAGACTCTCGCCACCTCCTTCCCCGGCCTGCGTCAGGCCATCACCGAGCTGTCCCTGCGCAGGGCGCGCGGCGGCGCCGCCCCGACCGCCACCTCACTGGCCGTCCTCGCCCTGAAGGAAGCGCTGCTCGAAGCGGTGCGCCAGCAGGCGAGCGACACCCCGGCCCTCTACCACTCCGCCCTCTGCGTCAACCGGCTCCTCGACACCGCGGGCGCCCTGTCCTTCTCCACCTACGTGGAGGGGCGCGAGGAGATCATCCGGCGGCAGAGCCGGCAACTCCTCGAAGTCTCCACGCCGGTGGTGCGCCTGTGGGACAAGGTGCTCGCCGTCCCGCTGATCGGCAGCCTCGACACCACCCGTACGCAGGTGGTCATGGAGAACCTGCTCCAGGCCATCGAGCGCGACGAGGCGGAGGTGGCGATCATCGACATCACGGGCGTGCCCACCGTGGACACGGCCGTGGCGCACCACCTGATGCAGACGGTCGACGCCGTACGGCTGATGGGCGCCGACTGCGTCATCAGCGGCATCCGGCCTTCGATCGCGCAGATCATCGCCCAGCTCGGCATCGACCTCTCGGCCATCCTCACCCGCGCCACCCTGGCCGACGCCCTCGCCGCCGCGATCAGGCTCACCGACCGGCCGGTGGGGTCGTCCGATCCGGTGGGCGCCCGATGAACGACGGCATGCGCGGCGGCGTACCGGTCCTGCGTCTCGGGGACGTCCTCGTCACGGGGCTGCTCAACGAACTCGACGACAAGGGAGCCCTCGCGTTCACCGAGGAGCTCACCGAGCGCATCGTCGCCGACCGGGCCCGCGGCGTCGTCATCGACATCTCGCGCCTGGAGATCATCGACTCCTTCGTCGCGCGGACGCTGATGGAGCTGACGACGACCTCGCGGCTCCTCGGCGCCCGGGTCATCGTGGCCGGTATGCGGCCCGCCGTGGCCATCACCCTCGTGGAGCTGGGGCTCCAGCTCTCGGGCGTGGAGACGACGCTCAACGCCGAGCAGGGTCTTCGCACCCTGGGCTGGGAGCAGACGCTCGTCCCGCCCGCCGGAAGGGGCACCAGTTGACCCTGTACGGCGACATCGACGAAGTCCCCTCCACCCCGTCCCCGGCGGATGGCGGCAGCGCCCGCGTCACCCATGAGATCCGGGCCGAGGAGGACCTGCTCTCCGCGCGCCACGCGGTCCGCGAGGCCACCCTGCGCGCCGGATTCGGCCTGGTCGACCAGACCCGCATCGTCACCGCGGCCAGCGAACTGGCCCGCAACGCCTATGTCCACGGCGGCGGCGGCACCCTCGTCATCGAGACCGCCCGGCGCGACGGCCGCCAGGGACTGCGGCTCTCCGTCAGCGACAACGGACCGGGCATCGCCGACCTCGACGCGGCGTTCACCGACGGCTACACCACCGGGGCGGGCCTCGGGCACGGGCTCGGCGGGGCGCGCCGTCTGATGGACGAGTTCGAGGTGCGCAGCGCCCCGGGTGAGGGGACCACCGTCACCGCCATCCGCTGGAGCGGACCGCGGTGACCACGCTCGCGACCTCCGAGACGCTGCACGTGCCCATCGACCACCACAGTGCCGTCCAGACCGCCGCCGACCGCGCCCGCGAACTCGCGCAGGTCTGCGGGATGCCCGGCGCGCTGCCCGACCAGGCCGCCGTGCTCGCCAGTGAGCTCGCGAGCAACATCAGCAAGCACGCACGCAACGGAGCGGTGTTCCTCCAGCAGTCGCCCCTCGGCCGGCGTTCCCCCCTGGACACCGCGCTCGACACCGGTCTCGACATCGTGGCGGTGGACAACGGTCCGGGCATCGCGGACATCGCGCTCTCCCTCACCGACGGCTACAGCACCACCAAGACGATGGGCGCCGGGCTCGGAGCGGTGCGCCGCATCGCGTCGGACTTCACCCTGCGCTCCGCCGCGGGACGCGGCACCTCCGTGCACGCCAGGCTCGCGGGCCCGGGAGGTGCCAAGCCGCGCGCGGACATCGGCGCGCTCTGCCTGCCCGCCGCCGGTGAGCGCACGAGCGGCGACGGATACGCGGTCGTCGCCGACGACACGTCCCTGACCGGCCTCGTGGTCGACGGCCTCGGCCATGGCCCGGACGCGGCGGCGGTCAGTCTGCGGGCGATGCGTACGTTCCTGGCCTGCGCGGACGCCCCGCTGCCCGAGATCATCGAGGCCCTGCACAGCGCCCTGCGGCACACCCGCGGCGCCGCGGCCTCCCTGGTCCGGGTGGGCGCGGGCCATGCCGAGTTCTGCGGTGTCGGCAACATCCGCGCGGCGGTCCTTTCCTCGTACGGCGTCGCGCGGCAGCTCACCGGGCAGCCCGGCATCGTCGGCTACAACCTGCCCGTGCCACGCGTCCAGCACCTCGACGTGTCCGGCCACACCGGCCTGGTCCTGTGCACCGACGGCATCGACCACCGGTGGGCCCGCGACCCCGATCCGGCCCAGCTGAACCTGCCGCCCGTCCTGCTCGCGGCCTCGCTGGCCCACACGTACCGCCTGCGCCGCGACGATGCCACCGTCCTCGCCCTCGGCAGCCCTCTGGGGATCGGATGACCAGCACCACCTTCAGCACGCCCGCCGCGCTGCGGCGCACCGTCCGCGGCATCGCCCTGACCTACCGGCTGCCCGCCGAGGACAGGGCGCGCATCGTGCTGTCCCTGAGCGAGACGGCCGCCGCGGCGCTGAACGCGGGGCGGCCGGTCACGCTGACGGCCACGAACGAGGCGGGCGAGGACGGGGCGGACCGGCTGACCCTCGCTCTCACCCTGCCCCGCCAGGACAGCCGGGTCGTCGTGACGGACGAGCTGCCGCTGCCCGGTGAGGCGGGCGCCGACGGCACGGTGGTGTGGCGGGTGCCGCTGCCCACGGCCCGCGCCCCGCTCGCCACCGTGGTCCCGCAGGCCACCCGGGCGGGCCGGGCGGCGGCCGCCGCTCCCCGCGGCGCCGAGGCCGATGTCGCCCTCCTGGAAGAGGAGTTGCGCGCCGCGCTGGCCCGGGCCGACCGCCTGGCCGATCAGCACCGCAAGCTCAAGCACGAGCTGGCCGAGACCAACAGCGGAGTCCTCGCGCTGTATGTGCAGCTGGAGGAGCGGGACGAGGAGCTGCGCAAGGCGCACGGCCGTACCCTGCGCTCCCTGGAGGACGCGCTGCGCCCGCGCCCCCTGCACGTCGACGGCCTCGACCTGGCCGTCCACTACGCCCCGGCCAGCGACGAGACCCCCACCGGCGGCGACCTGTACGACTGGTTCACGCTGCCGGACGGCACCGTGCACATCACCATCGTCGACGCCCTGGGCCATGGCATCACCAGTACGCGCACCGCCCTGACGGTCACCCACGCCGTGCGTACGCTCGCGCTCGAAGGCCACTCGCTGGGGACCATCGTGGCGCGCACGGACGAGATCCTCGCCCCCTTCGACCAGAGCGTGATGGCCACGCTGCAACTGGTGCACCTGAACCCCGCGACCGGTGAACTCTCCCTGGCCAACGGCAGCCACCCGCCCGCCCTGCATCTGCGGGCCGACGGTTCGGCGGAGTTCCTGGAGGTGCGCGGCCGGGGCGTCGGCTTCCCGCTGCCCGGCAGCGAGCGTGTCCTCACCACCACGCTGGGCCACGACGACCTGCTGCTGCTCTACACCGACGGCCTCACCGAGAGCCGCAGGGACCCCCGCGAGGGCGAGCGGCGTCTGGTGTCGACCGCCCGCCGCCACCGCTCCCGGCCCACGGCGGAGCTGCCCGGCGTGATAGCCCGGGACATGCTCGCCGGTGCCCTCCACGAGGACGACACGCTCGCCCTGGCCGTACGCTTCCGGTCCCCCTGTCAAGAACCGGGGCACGACCCCGGATAAGCCGTCGACCGGCGGGGGCGCGTCGTCCCCCTGCCCGGCATAGGGTGCTTTCGTCGCCGTTCCCCTTCCGGAAGGCCGTCGTCATGCACCCCTCTCTCACCCCGGACGTACTCGCCGGCCTGCGCAGGCCGCGTACCTATCCCGCGGTCACGGTGCTGCTGCCCACGCACCGCAGGGGACCGGAGAACGCACAGGACGCCGTACGGCTGCGCAATCTGGTGGCCGAGGCGGGGAAGCGGCTCAAGGAGGACCCGGCCGTCACCCGGGGACGCCGGGCCCAGGTCGGCATGGCGCTGGAACGGGCGGTGGCCGAGGTCGACCTGGTGCACGCCGAGGACGGCCTCGCGCTGTTCGCCGCGCCGGGTGAGCACCAGGTGTGGTCGCTCGGCCGGACGGTGCCCGCGCGGGTGGTGCTCTCGGACACCTTCCTGACCCGCAACCTCGTGGCGGCCCACGCCGCCGAGCGCCCGTACTGGCTGCTGGCCGTCGCCGCCGACCGCGTCACGCTGTGGGACGGCAGGGCGGCGGGCGTCACCGAGCACACGGCGGACGGTTTCCCGCTGACGCGTGGCCGAGACGACGCCGACGCCGAGCGCAAGGAGCGGATCGGCGATCTGCCGAGCACCTTCCGCTCCGAGCACACCCGCGGCTTCCTGCGCGAGGCGGCCCGCGCGGTCGGCGGCATCCTGGCCGTCCGGCCGCGGCCCGTGTACGTCGCGGGAGAGGCCGCCGCCCTCGCGCTCCTCGACGAGCTCGGCCTGTTCACCGGCGGGGCCACGCCCGTCCCGCACGGCGGGCTCGCCGGGGCCGGGGCCGCCGAGGTGCGGCAGACGATGGCCCCCCTGCTCGCCGCGCGGGAGCGGTCGGAACTCGGCACCACGCTGCGGGATCTGGACGACGCGCGGGGCCACCGGCGGTTCGCCGCCGGCCTCGACGAGGTCTGGCACCACGCCACCGACGGACGTGTGCGACTGCTCGCCGTGGAGGACACCTACCGGGCGACCGTGCGCGAGGCGGGCGGACATCTCGTACCGGCCGGCGCGGACGATCTGGATGCCCATAACGACATCGTCGACGAAGTCGTGGAGCACGCGCTCGAAACGGGCGCCCAGGTCCGCTTCGTGCCCCGCGACGCCCTCGTCGACCACGGCCGGATCGCGGCGGCCCTGCGGTACTGAGCGCCCCAGGCCC
>NZ_JASKYR010000979.1:0-2415 GCF_041028215.1 Streptomyces flavofungini | reverse complement strand
CGATCTACACGGCGCCGGGGTCCGCGCCGAGCAGCGGCGAGGCGGTGAAGGGCGTGGCGATAAGGCCGAAGTGGGCCCCCGGCGCCGTGTAGATCGCGAGGACGTCGTCCCACGCCTTGCCCGAGGCGGTCACCGCGTGCCCGGACCCSGCGCCCGTACGTAGGTCTTGACGAAGTCCCAGTCCAGCGCGGCGCCCCGGTCGAGCGAGCGCCGCAGGCCCGCCAGGCTCAGATGGGCACGCCCCATGCTGTACGCGACCCGGGCCCCGTCGAGGAGCTCGCCCGTGCTCAGCAGGCGCGGCCCGGCGAGCTCGCCCGTGAAGACGGCTTCCCTGACGCGTGCCTGCTCGAAGGCGAACCCGCCGAGGGACACGGCGGTGGTGATGCCGTAGGTCAGCTGCCCGGCCGTCTGCCTGCCTCCGTAGGTGTACTGCCAGGGGTGGGTGTGGCTGTCCCAGAGGCCCGGCACGACCGTGCGGTGTGAGGCGTCGATCCGGCGGGCGGAGCGTCTGCCGCTCCGGTGCGGCTCCACCGCCCGGACACGGCCGTCCCGGATGACGATGTCGACGTCGTCCCGGGTCTCCTCCCCCGTCCCGTCCCACAGCTGCCCGGCGTGGACCACCGTGTCGGGGGGTGCGGGCCGGTGGCTCTCCAGGGGTACGGAGACGGTGCGCGGCCGTCCGCCCGCCACGTCGATCAGGCGCAGCCGCCCGCCCGACAGATAGAGGAGCGTGCGTGAGTCGCCGGAGAAGGACGGATGGTCGGCCGGTTCGTCGGTGAGGGTGCGGAGTTCGCCGCGCGGGGTGCCGTCGGCGGCGACGGGCAGGACGCACAGCGCGGAGTCCACGATCACCGCCATGTGGCGGCCGTCCGGCGACCAGACGGGTCCGGAGTCGTACCGGTCGGCGAGCGAGGTGTGCGGGGCGACGGCGTGCAGCCGGTCCTCGCCGGTCCTTGTGTCGACGACGCGGATGAGGTTGTAGCCCTCGCGGAAGCGGAAGTTGAGCCGGTTGCGGTCGCACAGGGCGACGTAGGCGCCGTCCGGCGACCAGCTCGGCCTGCCGGGCAGTCCGCCGCCGCCGAGCGGGGAGACCAGGGTGCGTTCGGTGCCTTCGGCCAGGTCGCGGACGAGCAGCCGCCCCGTCAGGTCGAGGCAGGCGAGCCGCTTTCCGTCGGGCGAGAGCGCGGGGTGGACACGGCCGCCGGTCGCGAGCGCCGTCTCGGTGCCGGTGGCGAGGTCGTGCCGGTACACGCCGAGCAGCCCGTCGCGGTCGTCCGCGTAGACCAGTGACCTGCCGTCCCTGGCCCAGGCGGGGCCGAGCAGATAGCCGGTGGCCTTCGCCCTGCGCAGCCGCCGGGGCGCGCGGCCGCCCCGCGTGTCGGCGAGCCAGAGCGAGTTGAGCGCGGCGAAGGCGGTCCGCCGCCCGTCCGGCGAGAGCGCGGGCAGGTGGATGCCGCGCACCGGGCCGCCCCGGCCGAGGCCCAGGTCGTACTCCTTGACCCGGTACCGCGGCCGGTCCACCCGCGAGGTCGCGTCGAAGGGGATGGCCTCGGCCGCGCCCTGGTCGTCGGGGCGCACGAGGGTGAAGCGGCCGTCCACGGTGAGCAGCAGCCTGCCGTCGGCGGTCCAGCGCGGCGGTACGGGGGCCACGTCGCCGTCGAGCGCGACGGGGGCGCCGTCGACGACGAGGACGCAGGAGGCGTGGGGCGCCGCGGTGACGCGCAGGTAGGCCAGCCGGTCGCCGTCGGGGGCGAGGGCCGGGGTCATCACCTGGGCGCTCTCCGTCTCGGTGCGGACGGTGGTGACGGGTCCCGCTCCGGAGGCGGGGACGGCCGCGACGGTACGGGCCTGGAGGACCGCCGTGCCCTGGGTCCCCGTGACCGCCCCCCGGACGAAGAGGACGCGCTCGCCGTCGGGTGACCAGGTGGGGTCGAAGTCCTCCCAACGGCCGTCCTGAAGCGGGCCCTCCTGGCCCGGCAGGCCGGTGAGGCGGGTGATCCGGCCGCTCGCCAGGTGCAGGACGTGCACGCGGTACGGACCGCCCCGCACGGGGTCACCGCCGCGCTCGGAGGCGAAGGCGATACGGGTGCCGTCGGGCGACCAGGCGGGGCCCCGGTCGTCCCAGGGGCCGTCGGTACGCCGGCGCAGCCCGGTGCCGTCCGGGCGCATCGTCCAGAGGTGGAAGCCGCCGTCCCGGTAGGCCCCGAACGCGATCAGTTCGCCGTCCGGCGCGTGCACGGGCCGGTTGGGCTCCAGGTCGGCGGGGGTGAGTGGCACGGCTTCGCCGCCCTCGCGGGGCAGGGACCAGAGCGTGGCCTGCGCCTCGGCGACGAGCCTGCCGCCGCCGGCCGGCAGGGTGGCCGCCCCGTTGGTGACGCGGGTGAAGGAGAGGGGGACGCCGGTCCGGGGGCGGGC
>NZ_JASKYR010000978.1:0-2729 GCF_041028215.1 Streptomyces flavofungini | reverse complement strand
GCTTCTCGCCGCCGGAGAGCTGGTGCGGCTCGTGGTGGAGGCGGTGGCCGAGGCCGACGCGGCGCAGCGCCCGTTCGGCGAGCCGCCGCCGCTCCCCGCGCGAGCGCCCGCTGTACAGCAGCCCGTCGGCCACGCTGTCCAGCGCGGGCACGCCGAAGGCCAGGTGGAACTGCTGGAAGACGAAGCCGATGGTGCCGGCCCGCAGCGCGGACAGTTCGCGGTCGCTGAGCGCGGACACGTCGTGGCCGTCGATGTGGACGCTGCCCGACGTCGGGCGGTCCAGGGTGCCCATGATGTTGAGCATCGTGGACTTGCCCGACCCCGATGGCCCGACGATGGCGAGGAGTTCGCCCCGGCGGATGAGCAGGTCCGCGCCGTGCAGGGCGGCCACATCCCCGTACGTCTTGGAGACTGCGGCCAGTTCCACCACGGGTGCGGCGGGCTCGCCCGGGGGCCGTGCGAGAGCGGGCCTCTGGGAGGTCTGCGAGGTCACTTGGGGACCCCCACGACGGTGCCTTCCTTGATCCCGGTGCCCGAGACCTCGACCTTGCCGTCGGCGAACATGCCGAGTTTGACCGGGCGGTACTCGGTGCCGTCGGCGGTGACGGCCTCCACCGCGTAGCCGCCGCCCTCCCTGGCGACCAGGGCGTTGACGGGGACCACGAGGACGTCCTTGCGGGAGTCGGCCTCCAGGGTGACGTCCACGGCGGCGGCCTGGTAGCGGCCGAGGCCCTTCTGGTCCTCCACCGTCAGCTCCACGGGAAGGGTGGCGTCGTTGCTGCCGCTGCCGCTGTCGGATCCGCCGCCACCGGAGTCGGCCGAGTCGCCGTTGTCGTTCTGCTGCGGGGTGGAGGGCGTGCCGATGTCGGTCACCTCGGCCTCGACCGTGCTGTTGTCCGGGAGCTTGACCGTGGCCTTGGTGCCCCGGTCGACCAGGTCCTCGAACTGCACGTCCAGATCGACGGCCACGATGCGCTCGGTGCCGGTCCAGGTGAGCAGGTTCCCGCTCAGGGCGGCGCCCGCGGTGGCCTTGACGTCCGCGACCCGCCGGGCGCCGGAGGCCACCACCGCGTCCTGCGGCTTCACCGTGCCGGTCTCGTCGCGGTTCAGGTCGTCCTGCCACTGGCGCACCGCGTCGGCCGTGTCCGCCGTATAGGTGTCGTCGGCCGTGAACCCCGTATAACCGAGGGCGCTGAGGTTCTTCTCCAGCATCCTGACGTCGGCGCCCTCGGTGCCGGGCGCCAGGGTGCGGTAGAGCGGGAAGGAGCCGTACAGGAGCGGGACTTCCTTCTGGTCGACGCGGTAGACGGGCTCGCCGCGCTTGACGGTCCGGCCCTCCTTCGGCAGCCAGGTGATGGTGCCGCCGCTCGCGCCGCCGGAGCTGCCGCCGCCCTGTCCGTTCTGGCCGCTGCCCGTCTCGGCGGACCCGGCGGCGGGGGCCTGGACGGCCGTGGCGTCGCCGTAGCCGAGGGTGCCGTCCACGGTCTCGGAGTCGGTCAGCGTGGTCCGCTGCACCTTCGTCGTCGCCGGGGGCCCGGAGGGGGCGGCGTCCGGGGAGTCCGTGCCGCCCCCGCCGAGCGTCCCGGTGGCGGCGACACCGGCCGCCGCGGCGACGGCGATCGCGGCGAGCACCAGTAACGAGGTGCGCAGGGGCCGCCGTTTGCGGCCGCCACCGGGGGCCTTGTCGTCCTGGCCCGCGCCSCSCMCGCCGCCGTCGGCGGCGTGCTGGGCCACCGCGCCGCCCTCGTCCCGCTCGGCGACGGCGCCCTTGCCCCGTTCCTCCTCGCCCGCCTTGGCGAGGACGCCGGTGGAGGCGCCCGCCGTACCGCCGCTCGTCACACCGCCGGAGGCCCGTCGCGCGAGGGTGCCCGAGAACTCGTCACCGGCCGCCGGGGCCCCGGTCTCGTCGGGGGTCGTCACTGGGGGCCTCCTCCGCCACCGAACTGCACCGCGCCACCGGGATACTTGCTCTGGCACTTCTGCATCGCCTCGCGGAACTTCGGGTCACCGGGGTCCACACCGCTGCCCGCGATGTCGATGGTCATGTTGGAGCCGTTGACCTCGGGGTCGGGGAACTTGGGCACGCCGTTCTCGCGTACGCACTTGGCCCAGGACGCGACCTTGGCCGAGTCCAGGGTGCCGCCGCCACCGCTGCCGCCGCCCGGGCCCTGCCCCTGCGGGGCCAGGTCCTGGCACTTCTTCGCCGCGTCCTTGAAGGTCTGGGAGTTGGGGTCCACACCGTCGTCCGGGCTGAGCCGGATGCCGCCGCCGTCGGGCTGCGGGTCGGGGAACTTGGACACGCCGTTCTTCCGCATGCACTCGGAGTAGGCGAGCGCACGGTCGGCCGGGGCCGAGCTCTTGCTGGACGAGGCGGACGGCGAGCCGTCCGAGCAGGCCGTCAGCAGTGTTCCTGTGAGAAGAGCCGATACCGCCAGGAGCGACTGTGCGACGGCTCGCTTGTGTGTGTAGGACATGAGGCCAAGTTCTACGCAGTGGGCGGTCACACGCAGGGCACAGAACGGAGCGCGCGCACAGCGCCCGTACGGGTACGCGGGTCCGCGCGCGGGCAGGCGGGAGCGCCGCGCCGCCGAAGCGGCGCGGCGCCCTGCCCGCCCCGGGACCTCAGGCCCCGGGACCCCCCCCCCCCCCCCCCCCCCCCCCCCCCCCCCCCCCCCCCCCCCCCCCCCCCCCCCCCCCCCCCCCCCCCCAGCGCCGCGCGCGGACCCGCG
>NZ_JASKYR010000977.1:0-3241 GCF_041028215.1 Streptomyces flavofungini | reverse complement strand
GCGCAGGCACCCTCGTCCGGGCCCTTTCGAATGTGGCGTCCCGCACCTCGGACAATGGATTGGACAACGCGGCACTGGAGAGACGCATCATTGAGCCACCCCGCAACAGACCGGCCGAGGTCACGAGGCCGCACACCCATACGGAGGAAGTCCCTGTGAAGGTCGGAATCGTCGGAGCCACCGGTCAGGTCGGCAAGGTCATGCGCAAGATCCTCGCCGAGCGTGAGTTCCCGGCCGACGAGCTGCGCCTCTTCGCCTCGGCCCGCAGCGCCGGGACAGTCGTCGACGGCGTGACCGTCGAGGACGCCTCCACGGCCGACTACACGGGCCTGGACATCGTCCTGTTCTCGGCGGGCGGCGCCACCTCCAAGGCCCTCGCCGAGAAGGTCGCCTCGCAGGGCGCCGTCGTGATCGACAACTCCTCCGCGTGGCGCCGCCACCCCGAGGTCCCCCTCGTCGTCTCCGAGGTGAACCCGCACGCGATCAAGGACCGCCCCAAGGGCATCATCGCCAACCCGAACTGCACGACGATGGCCGCGATGCCCGTCCTGAAGCCGCTGCACGCCGAGGCGGGCCTCGAAGCGCTGGTCGTCGCCACCTACCAGGCGGTCTCCGGCTCCGGCCTCGCCGGTGTCGAGGAGCTGTACCAGCAGGTCGCGAAGGTCGGCGAGGACGCCCCGAAGCTCACCCACGACGGCTCCTCGGTCGATTTCCCCGAGCCCGACAAGTACGTCGCGCCGATCGCGTACAACGTCCTGCCGATGGCCGGTTCCCTCGTCGACGACGGCCTGAACGAGACGGACGAGGAGCAGAAGCTCCGCCACGAGTCCCGCAAGATCCTGGAGATCCCGGAGCTCAAGGTCTCGGGCACCTGTGTGCGCGTCCCCGTCTTCACCGGCCACTCCCTCCAGGTCAACGCCCGTTTCGCGCGTCCGCTGAGCCCCGAGCGCGCCACCGAGATCCTTGAGGCGGCCGAGGGCGTCGTCGTCACCGAGGTTCCGACGCCGCTGGTCGCCGCGGGCAAGGACGACTCCTTCGTGGGCCGCATCCGCCCCGACGAGACCGTCGAGAACGGCCTCGCCTTCTTCATCTCCGACGACAACCTCCGCAAGGGCGCGGCGCTGAACGCCGTCCAGATCGCGGAGCTGGTCGCGGCGGAGCTCAAGAGCTGAGTACGCACGGAACACGGGCTGGGTCCGCACCGCGTACGGACTGAGTCCGGCCCGTACGCCGTCCGGGGCGGTCATCCCTCACTCAGGGGTGGCCGCCCCTTTCGCGCGCCCCACCGCGACAAGCGCCAGGACGGCGAGCGCCCCGCCGAGCCAGAGGGCGGCACCGGCACCGCGGCTGTCCGCGACCCGGCCGCCCGCGAAGGCGCCGAGCGCGATGGCCACGTTGAACACCCCGGCGAAGAGCGCGGAGGCGGCCTCGCGGGCGTGCGGGGCGGCGGCCATCACCCAGTTCTGGGCGGAGACCGAGACCCCGCCGTACGCGAGGCCCCAGGCCATGAGCAGCGGGGCGGACACGGCGAGCGAGCCGCCCGCCGGGACGAGCAGGAGCACCACCGCGCCGAGCCCCGCGCAGATGGCGAGCAGCGCCCTGCGCGGATCGCGGGCGGCGACGGCGCCGCCCGTGAAGTTGCCGACGACACCGGCGGTGCCGTAGGCGAGGAGCAGCGCGCTGATCAGCCCAGGGCCGATGCCGGGCACCCGTTCGAGGACGGGCCGTACGTAGGTGTACGCGGCGAAGTGCCCGGTCACGAGCAGCGTGACGGCGAGGAGCCCGCCCCGCAGCCGCCGTACCCGCAGCAGCCCGGCGAACCCCCCGAGCCGCACCGCCTGACCGGCGGGCAGCGGCGGCAGCAGCGCCGCGAGCAGCCCGGCCACGCCCAGCGCGAGCGCGGCGAGGGCGGCGAACGCCCAGCGCCACCCGGTCAGCTCGCCGAGGAGCGTTCCGGCGGGCACGCCGAGCACGGAGGCGACGGCGATCCCGCTGAAGATCACCGCGGTGGCGCGCCCGGCGCCCGCCGCCCCGGCCAGCCGCGCCCCGAGCCCGGCGGCGATGGCCCACACCCCGCCGATGCAGACACCCACCAGGACCCGCGCGCCGAGCAGCACGCCGAAGGAGGGGGCGAGCGCGGAGGCCGCGTTGGCGGCGGCGAGCAGGACGAGCAGCGCGCCCAGGACCGTACGCCGGTCGGCGCGGCGCACCGCGACGGGCAGCAGCAGGGCGGCGAACGCGGCGACGACCCCGGGCAGCGTGACGGCGAGACCGGCGGTGCCGTCGGAGACCCCGAGGCCGGAGCCGATGGGGGTGAGGAGCCCGACGGGCAGCATCTCCGTGGTGACGACGGAGAAGGTGGCGACGGCGAGGGCGAGGACGGCGCCCCGCGGCGGTGCGGGTGCGCCGACGCCGTCGCGCGCAAGGACCGCAGGGACACTGGTACTGCTGCGGATGCTGACATCGATGCTGGTGCTTGTGCTGGTACCGCTGATGCTCTGTGACATGCCATCCACCCTGGGGCGGCCCCCGGAGGGGAACAACGCCGCAGTTCTCATCCTTGTATGAGCCAGACTCATCGATGCGGCGAGCAGCACAGAGGAGGCGCTCCGTGGGAGCGGTGGAGCGTGGCCTGGAGATGCGCGAGCTGGAGTGCTTCCTGGTGCTCGCCGAGGAATTGCACTTCGGCCGGACCGGTGAACGGTTGTACGTCTCGCAGAGCCGCGTCAGCCAACTGCTGGCGGCTCTGGAGCGACGGATCGGCGCCCGCCTCGTCGAGCGTACGAGCCGCCGGGTCGCGCTGACCCCGCTCGGCGAGCAGTTCCTCGCCGGGCTGCGTCCCGCGTACGAGGAGTTGGCGTCGGCGGTCGAACGGGCGAGCCGGGCGGCGCGGGGTGTGACGGGCACGCTGCGGATCGGCTTCCAGGGGACGGCGGACGCGCGTCTGATGGCGGCGATGGCGGCGTTCCAGGAGCGTCATCCGGCCTGCGCGACGCGGATCGTGGAGATCCCGTTCTCCGATCCCTTCGGCGCGGTGCGGCACGGCGAGGTGGCCACGGCGGTCGTGCTGCTGCCGGTGGCCGAGGCGGATCTGGTCCTCGGCCCGGTCTTCTCGCGGGAGCGCCAGTCGGTGGCGGTACCGGCGGCACACGGGTATGCGGGGCGGGACCTGCTGACGGCGGCGGAGCTGCGGGAACTCCCCCTCATCGCCGCGACGCCCCCGCCCCGCCGCCACCAGCGT
>NZ_JASKYR010000976.1:0-3348 GCF_041028215.1 Streptomyces flavofungini | reverse complement strand
ACGTCACCACGGCGGCGGCCCTCGCCGTCAGCCGCCGGAACGGCAAGGTCCGCTATCTCACCGCCCCCTGGATCGACGAGGCACGGACCCGCGACCTGCTGCGCCCCAACGCACCCGGCCGCCCGCTCGGCGTCTCCGGCGAGGGCCTCACCGCCCCCGTCGACGCGGCTCCCCGGGGCGGCTCGTGCGACAGCCTGCCGGTCATGCAGCTGCGCTCCTCCGCGAAGATCGTGGAGAAGCACGCCTTCCTCGTCGCCGACCTGGGCGACCTCAGCCCCGCCCACCTCAGCTACACCCCGCTGCCCGGCACCGGGGCGCCCGCGCGCCAGCCCCGCGAGGCGACGAGCGCCCACGCCCTCCAGGCCTGGGCGCACGGTGCCTGCCGCCTGCCCGGACTGCGCGGGCACGGCGTCCGCGCCGTCAACCAGTGGGACTTCGCCGAGCAGAAGCTGCCCGAGGGCGGCGGCAGGGCGGTGTGGTCCTGCGCCCGCGACACCACCTGGCGGGGGTCCGGCGACGTCACGGTCCAGTTCCGCACCTCCGCCCAGGAGCCGACGGCCGCGGCGCGGGTGGTCGGGGAGGCCCGGTCCACCGCCGCGTGCAGCAGGTTCGGCCAGCACGTCGTGGCGAGCACCCGCTGGACGGCGGGGTCGGGCCACCGCTATCTCCTGGCCGCGGGCAGCCGCGACGTCACCGGGATCACCGTGACGGGTGAGGTCGACGCGGACAGGCGGGAGCGCACCCTGGCCGCCCGCGCCCCGGCCGACGCCACCGCCACGGTGCGCGCCCGCCTGGCGGACGGGAAGACCCTGCCGGAGGTCGGCGCGGAGCGTGGCGGGCCCGCCGCCGGAGACTGACACTGGACGGGGCCGCGCGCCCCGCGCGGCCCGGCCCGGAAACGTCCGGCGGCCGGACCAATCCGCGGCAGGGACGGCTACGGATCACAGAGGTACCGCGATCCGTGTCCTGGAGGAGCACCGCGTGAAAGAAGTCGTGCACATCGGCACCCGGACACCCCCGGGGCCGGATCTACAAGAGCTGGTCGCCCAGGTCGCCCGCGGCGACCAGGAGGCCTTCTCCGGTGTCTATGACGCCGTGGCGGGACCCGTCCTCGGCGTCGTCCGCGGCGTGCTGCGCGACCACGCCCAGTCGGAGGAGGTCGCCCAGGAGGTCCTGGTGGAGGTGTGGCGCACGGCGCCGCGCTACCGCCCCGACCTGGGCACGGCCATGAACTGGGTCCTCACGCTCGCCCACCGGCGCGCGGTGGACCGGGTCAGGTCGGTGGAGGCCTCGGCCGCCCGCGACCACAAGGCCGCGCTCCTGGACCACTCCCCCGAGTTCGACGAGGTCAGCGAGCAGGTGGAGACGCGCCTGGAACGCGAGCAGGTGCGGCGCTGTCTGCGCACCCTGACCGAGGTGCAGCGGCAGTCGGTGACCCTCGCCTACTACCGGGGACTGACCTACCGGCAGGTGGCCGAGCTGCTCGCGCTGCCGCTCGGCACGGTCAAGACCCGACTGCGGGACGGGCTCATCCGCCTCCGCGACTGCCTGGGGGTGAGCGCATGACCATCTCCGACGACCCGCACACCCTGACGGGCGCCTACGTCACCCACGCCCTGGACGACGACGAGCGCGCGGCGGTCGAGCGCCATCTGGCCGGCTGCGAGTCCTGCGCCCAGGAGGTCCGCGAACTCGGCGAGACCGCGGCCAGGCTCGGCCTCGCCAAGGCCGCCGCCCCCCGGCGCGCCATGAAGGACGACGTGCTCGCGCGCATCGCCACCGTCCGCCAGGAGGTGCCGCGCCCCACCACGCGGACGGAGCCCGGAGCAGCGCCGCAGCGCACCCGCCGCGCCACCCGGTGGGCGCTCGCCGCCTGCATCGCCGCCGCGGCGGTGTTCGGCGGCGGCGCCGTCTGGCAGCACCAGCGCGCCGAGGACGCGCGGGCGGCGGCGGAGCGGTCGAGGGAGCAGGTGCAGGAGCTCGCGGCGGTCCTCGCCGCGCCGGACGCGAAGGCCCGTACGGGCAGGCTCGCCGACGGGGCCAGCGGCACCGTCGTCGTCTCCGCCGAGCGCGACCGCGCCGCGTTCGTGGCGACGGACCTGCCGAAGCCGCCGCGGGGCAAGGTCTACCAGCTCTGGTTCAACGACGCCGGGTCCATGCGCCCCGCCGGTCTCCTCGACCCGGGCAAGGACACCGAGGCGATGCTGATGGACGGTTCGGTCGGCCGGGCGAGCGGAATGGGGATCACGGTGGAGCCGGAGGGCGGCTCACCGAAGCCCACCTCCGATCCGGTGGCGCTGATGGACTTTCCCGCCTGACCGCCCGACCGCCCTGACCGCCCGACCGCCCTGACCGTCCGACTGACCGACCGCCCGATGGACCGACCGCGTGCGGGGCCCTCAGACGAGCCCCGTCACGGTCACCGTCACCCGTGGCTCGTGCGCCGCTCCGGAGGCCCCCCGCAGGGCGCCGGTGACCGCGGCGCGCACCTCGCGGGTCACGTCCACGGCCCGGTGGCCCCGGCGCAGCACCACGTGCACCTCGGCATGCCAGGTGCCCCCGTCCCGCGTCAGCCGTACGCCCGACGCGTACGCGGGGCCGCCGGACGCGCCGCCGCCGGGGCGCACCCGGGCCAGCGCCCTGGAGGCCCGGATGAGCTGGGCGAGCCCCGGCCGCAGGAACGCCACCCCGGGGGTGGCGAGCACCGCCCTGCCCACGGCCTCGGTCAGCTCACCGGACGCCGGTCGCTCGGTCATGGCCGCTCCTCGCCCTCGTCGGTGACATCGGTGATATCGGCGATCGTCACGTCGACGGAGACCACCCGCATGCCGAGTTCGGTGTCGGCGGCCTCCAGGACCCGGCGGCGCACCTTGTCCGCGGCCTCCTGAAGGCCCCAGGTGAGGGTCACGTCCACCGCGAGGCGGACGATGACGGGGCCGCGCCGCAGCCGCCGCGCGGCAGCCGTGTCGGGGGCCCGGCCGGGCGGGGCGTCGACGCCGGGCACGGGCTCGATGCGGCAACTGCCCGCCCGCACCCCCGGCAGGGTCTCGGCCGCCGCGCGCAGGACCCGGGCGGCGGCGGCCTCCACGATCCAGGCGTCCTCGTCGTCCTCGCCGAGCGGCAGGGTGCGTCCCGGCCGCAGTTCCAGGCGGACCACGTCCATGACGCGGCCCACGAGCGCGGAGGTGTCCGGCTCCGTCTCCGCGGGGTCCGCATCCCGCGCGGTGGAGACGACGTCCTCCAGGCGCCGCAGGGAGTCCAGCGCCTCGGCGCAGTGCGGGCACCCGGCGGCGTGCGGGTCGGGCTCGCCGCTCTCGTGGCGCTCCCAGACGCTCCACAGCTCCCTGC
>NZ_JASKYR010000975.1:0-2062 GCF_041028215.1 Streptomyces flavofungini | reverse complement strand
TCCCCACACGGGAGCGACGTTCGTCTCGGGCCGTCCCCCGGGTCGTGCAGCCAACGCACCATCCCAAATCCCGCAACTCGTGCGGGTGCCCCTGTGAACCTTGGGAGTAGGCACCATGACCCAGTCGTCTGTGGAGCCCAAGACCAGCGCGGAGGACGCGGGCCCCGGCTCGCGCGTCCCGGCCGGCAGGTCCTGGCTCGACCGGTACTTTCACATATCCCTCCGGGGATCGACCGTCGCGCGTGAGGTGCGCGGCGGCATCACCACCTTCATGGCGATGGCGTACATCGTCCTGCTCAACCCCGTGCTGCTCGGCGGAAAGGACGCCGCGGGCGACACCATGGGCCAGAAGGCACTGATCACCGCGACGGCGCTCGCCGCGGCGGTCACCACCCTCCTGATGGGCTTCGTCGGCAAGGTGCCGCTGGCCCTGGCCGCCGGTCTCTCCGTGTCCGGAGTGATCTCGTCCCAGGTCGCGCCCGAGATGACCTGGCCGCAGGCCATGGGCATGTGTGTGATGTACGGCGTAGTGATCATGCTCCTCGTGGTCACCGGGCTGCGCGAGATGATCATGAATGCCATCCCGCTCGCCCTGAAGCACGGCATCACCATGGGCATCGGCCTGTTCATCGCCATCATCGGCCTGGTCAAGGGCGGCTTCGTACACCCCGGCAAGGCCACCCCGCTCTCCCTCGGCCCGGCGGGCGAACTCTCCGGCTGGCCCGTGCTGCTCTTCGCGGGCACGCTGCTCCTGATCTTCATGCTCCAGGCGCGCAACACCCCCGGCGCGATCCTGATCGGCATCGTCACCGGCACCGTCGTGGCCGTCATCCTCAACGCGCTCGACGTGATCGACCCCGAGCAGTGGGCGAACGGCGCCCCCGAACTGCACGGCAGCGCGGTCTCCTCGCCCGACTTCTCGCTCCTCGGCGAGGTCGAGTTCGGCGGCTGGGGCGAGGTCGGCGCGATGACCGTCGGAATGATCGTCTTCACCCTCGTGCTCGCCGGGTTCTTCGACGCCATGGCCACCATCATCGGCGTCGGCACCGAGGCCAACCTCGCCGACGACAAGGGCCGCATGCCGGGCCTTTCCAAGGCGCTGTTCATCGACGGCGCGGGCGGTGCCATCGGCGGTGTCGCGGGCGGCTCGGGACAGACCGTGTTCGTGGAGTCCGCGACCGGCGTCGGCGAAGGCGCGCGCACCGGCCTCTCCTCCGTCGTCACCGGCCTCTTCTTCGCGGCGTGCCTCTTCTTCACCCCGGTCACCGCGATCGTCCCGCAGGAGGTCGCCTCCGCCGCGCTCGTCGTCATCGGAGCGATGATGATGATGAACGCACGGCACGTCGACTGGGCCGACCGCGCCACCGCCATCCCGGTCTTCCTGACCGTCGTGCTCATGCCTTTCACGTACACCATCACCACCGGTGTCGCGGCGGGCGTCATCTCCTGGGTCGCCATCAAGATCGCGCAAGGCAAGGCCCGCGAGATCGGCGCCTTCATGTGGGGCCTGACGGTCGTCTTCGTCATCTACTTCGCCCTCAACCCGATCGAGAGCTGGATGGGCGTCCACTGACGCCCGAGCCATCTCCCCCACATCCACGCAGCCCGGACGCCGGGCCGCCGAGAAGCCTTCGAGGAGGCCGACATGCTGGACATCGCCGACGAGCTGAGCCGGTGGGTCGAGCAAGGACGTGACTTCGCCGTCGCCACCGTGGTGGCGGTCGGCGGGAGCGCGCCCCGGCAGCCCGGCGCCGCCCTCGCGGTCGACGCGGACGGCACCGCCATCGGCTCGGTCTCAGGGGGCTGCGTGGAGGGCGCGGTCTACGAACTGTGCCGGCAGGCGCTCGACGACGGCGAGACCGTGCTCGAACGCTTCGGCTACAGCGACGACGACGCCTTCGCCGTGGGCCTGACCTGCGGCGGCGTCATCGACATCCTCGTCACCCCGGTCCGCGCGGGCGACCCGGCGCGGCCGGTGCTCACCGCCGCCCTCGCCGCCGCCTCCGCGGGGGAGGCGGCGGCGGTCGCCCGGATCACCGAGGGCCCCGCCGAACTGCTCGGC
>NZ_JASKYR010000974.1:0-2209 GCF_041028215.1 Streptomyces flavofungini | reverse complement strand
CTGGACGCCCCTGCGGGCGCTGGCGCCCAGCTGGGAGGGGTCGGCGCGGAAGATCGCGCGGGCCCGCTCGCCGCCGATGGGCGCGGTGCCGAGCCGGTCGGCCTCGCGCGGGTCAGGGTGGTAGGTGGCTTCCAGGAGTTCGGGCCCGTAGGGGTTCAGGAGGCCCGGCGTGAGGATGCCCGGCCAGCGGCGGACGCGGGCGGCGGGATGGGCGGCCGCCAGCTCCTCGTACGGGCCGACGGCGGCGATGGACGCGCCGTCGGCCAGGACCGCCGCCTCGGGCGAGTCCTCGGCGACGTGCAGGGTCAGCAAGGCGGCCTCAGTTGGCGCTGAGGAGCTTCAGCTCCGGGTGCGCCGTGCCGCCCTCGATCGCCACGGAGGAGATGTGCGAGGCGACGCGGTCGTCGACCGGGTCGTTCGCCGGGTCGTCGTGCACGACCAGGTGCTCGTAGGTGGTGGCGCGCTGCGCGGGCACCCGGTCCGCCGTACGGATCATGTCGATCATCTCGCGGAGGTTCGAGCGGTGCTTGGCACCGGCCGAGGAGACCACGTTCTCCTCCAGCATCACCGAGCCGAGGTCGTCCGCTCCGTAGTGCAGGGTGAGCTGACCGGCCTCCTTGCCGGTGGTCAGCCAGGAACCCTGGATGTGCGCCACGTTGTCGAGGAAGATCCGGGCGATCGCGATCATGCGGATGTACTCGAAGATCGTCGCCTGGGTGCGGCCCTTGAGGTGGTTGTTCTCGGGCTGGTACGTGTACGGGATGAAGGCCCGGAAGCCGCCGGTCCTGTCCTGCACGTCGCGGATCATCCGCAGGTGCTCGATGCGCTCGGCGTTGGTCTCGCCGGTGCCCATGAGCATCGTGGACGTGGACTCGACGCCCAGGTTGTGGGAGATCTCCATGATCTCCAGCCAGCGCTCGCCGCTCTCCTTGAGCGGCGCGATGGCCTTGCGCGGCCGCTCGGGCAGCAGCTCGGCGCCCGCGCCCGCGAAGGAGTCCAGGCCCGCGGCGTTGATGCGCTGGATCGCCTCCTCCACGGACACCTTGGAGATGCGGGCCATGTGCTCGACCTCGGACGCGCCGAGGGAGTGGATGACCAGCTGCGGGAAGTTCTTCTTGATCGCCGAGAAGTGCTCTTCGTAGTACTCGACACCGAAGTCCGGGTGGTGGCCGCCCTGGAACATGATCTGGGTGCCGCCCAGCTCGACGGTCTCCGCGCAGCGGCGCAGGATGTCGTCGAGGTCCCGGGTCCAGCCCTTCTTGGTGTCCTTCGGGGCGGCGTAGAAGGCGCAGAACTTGCAGGCCGTCACGCAGACGTTCGTGTAGTTGATGTTCCGCTCGATGATGTACGTCGCGATGTGCTCCGTACCCGCGTACCGGCGGCGGCGCACGGCGTCGGCTGCGGCGCCGAGCGCGTGCAGCGGGGCGTCGCGGTAGAGGACGAGCGCCTCTTCCGGGGTGATCCGCCCACCTGCGGCGGCACGGTCGAGGACGGACTGAAGGTCGGCCTTCTCGGTCACCGGGGCGTCCCTTTCGTAAGTTTCGTAAGGGTTGTGGACGGACCACGCCAGCGTACGCCAGAGGTCATGGCGGGTTTCGCGGAGCCCGGGGTCGCGCTGGGACCGGGCCGGGGCCGCCGTCGGGCCCCACGCCGGGACCGGTGGCCGGGCGTCAGGCCGAGTACGCCCCGAGCAGCAGCCCCACGAAGGCGCCGCCGATCAGGAAGGGGCCGAAGGGGATCGCCGTCTTGCGGCCCGCGCGGCGGGCGATGACGAGGGCCACTCCGTAGAGCGAGGCCAGCAGGAACCCGGCGAAGGCGCCGAGCAGCAGGACACCCCAGCCGTACCAGCCGAGCACCGCCCCCAGGCAGAGCGCCAGCTTGACGTCGCCGAAGCCCATGCCGTTGGGGCTGATCAGGAAGAGGACGAAGTACGCCCCGGCCAGCGCGAGCGCCCCGTACAGCGCTCCGAACCAGGAGCCGCCGGTCTCCGGCAGCGCCGAGGCGGCCCCGAGCAGCACGAGCGCCGCGCCCGCGAGCGGCAGCGTGAGTACGTCGGGCAGCCGGTGCACGGTGAAGTCGACGATCGCGAGCAGCACCCCGAAGGGCGCGAGCAGCAGCCAGACGCCGAGCTCGGCACGCGGCCCGGTGGCGGCGGCGAGCGCGGCGCAGACCAGCGCGGTGACGGGCGCGACCACGGCCGTACGGGAGC
>NZ_JASKYR010000973.1:0-2212 GCF_041028215.1 Streptomyces flavofungini | reverse complement strand
TGGACTCAACGACAGTGCGGGCCCATCAGCACGCCGCGGGAGCCCGAAAAAAGGGGGCGGGACTGGCCGGGCGAGGAACTCGGCCGGTCCCGCGGCGGGCTGACCACAWAGATCCACCTCGCCTGCGACGGTGAAGGCCGCCCCCTGGCCTTCACCGTCACCGCCGGSAACGTCAACGACTGCACCCAGTTCGAGCAGGTCATGGCCCGCATCCGCATTCAGCGGTGCGGACCCGGCAGACCCAGAACCAGGCCCGAGCGGGTCGCGGCGGACAAGGGCTACTCGTCCACGAAGATCCGCACCTACCTGCGACGTCGCGGCATCAAGGCGGCGATTCCCGAGCGCATCGACCAGGTCCGGCATGCCGATCATGCGGACCGTCCCGGTGCGCACGGAGTCCAGGAGCGCCCGCTCGGCCCCCGCCTCGCAGAGGTGGGCGAGGTCGGCGCCGGACAGGCCGTCCGTCACCTTGACGAGCTTGCCGAGGTCGATGTTCTCGACGGGGCGTTCGCGCAGGTGGTAGCGGAGGATCGCCTCGCGGGCCGGGGCGTCGGGCGGCAGGACGAGCAGCGTGCGGTCCAGGCGTCCCGGGCGTCGCAGCGCGATGTCCACGTCCCAGGGGACGTTGGTGGCGGCGAGCACGAAGACGCCTTCGTTGGCCGTCGAGTCGATGCCGTCCAGCTCGCTGAGGAGCTGGTTGACCGTGTTGCGCAGGCCGCTGTGCTGGGTGCGGCTGCGCTTGGCGCCCAGCGCGTCGAGTTCGTCGAGGAACACCACGCAGGGCGCCTTGCGGCGGGCGGTGCGGAAGATCTCGTGCATGTTGCGTTCGGAGTTGCCGATCCACATGTCGAGGACGTCGTCGATCGACACGGAGAGGAAGTTGGCGCCCAGTTCACCGGCGACGGCCCGCGCGATGAACGTCTTGCCGCAGCCGGGAGGACCGTACAGCAGAAGCCCGCCGCGCAGGCTCTTTCCGTACAGTCGGCGCAGGTCGGGGTTGCGCAAGGGGGCGAGGAACGCCGCTTCCAGCCGGTCCTTGACCTCCCGCATGCCACCGACGTCCGCGAGGCGGAGCGCGCCGGGTCCTTCGACGTCCCAGGCGGTGGCGTCGCCGGGGTCACCGCCGCCGTCCGCGGCCAGGGGTGACTCGGGCGCGGGCGCCGGGCGAATCTCCTCGCGCGGCGCGGCCGGTTCGATGAAACGGGGCGGGATCACATCGCCGATCTGGTCCTCTGCGGCGCGCCAGTCATAGCTGGGGGACGCCTCGAACGCCGGGGGGTTGGCCCCAGCCGTCGCCGCTTCGGATGCCGTCGCCGCCTCGGACGCCGGAGGCACCGGGGGCGCCGCCTCGACTTCCGTCACATCAACTGCCCTTGCGGCAGGCGGGGGTTGAGGACACACCGTGGGAATCAACGCCCCCATCGCCCGCGCCATCAGCGCCCGCGCCTGCGGGTCACCCGGCGCACGCTGCAACGCCACCGCCGTCTCCGCGACCGCGTCGTCCTGTTGCCCGGCGGCGAGCAGCAACTCGGCCAGGTGCAGCCGCAGTGGCACATCGTCGGGTGCGGCCCGTACGGCGGTGCGCAGGCTGCGTATCAGGGGTGAGTCCTCGGGCATGCCGCCACCCTAAGTACTCGCCCGATTCCAGCCCGCGCGGGGCTCCTGATGCCCATGCGAACTGAACGGACAAAGCAGGGCAATTGCCCTAAGCTGGTCCAAGGGTGGGCGTCACCGGATTGGTGACGACGTCAACAATTGAGGAGGCAATGATGCTTGCTCAGAAAACTCCGCTTCTCGTCAGCACGACGGATGTCGCGGCACTCGGGACCGCCATGGTGGAACCTGAGGCCGAACTGAGCGACGCGCCCGTGTACACGCCGCAGGCGGGGGGCTGGCTCCTGCTGCTGGCGCTCCTCTCGCCGAAGGAGCCCAAGGAGCCGAAGGACAAGTGAGCTCCGATCAGTCGCAGGCCGCCTACGCCGCGTCGGCGGCTGACCTGGCTCTCCGCGCCCTCGATGCCCTGCGCGGCATCGGGGGCGCGGCCACGGTCGCCCAGCACGTCGAGGACGCGGACGATCCCAAGGCGGCCCTGGCCGCGATCCGTGTCGTCGGGGCCGATCTCTTCGCCCCGCACCTTCTGGCCGACGCCTTCCTCCACGCCGAGGACGGGATGGCCGTCGTCCAGTCCTTCACCGTCTTCCCACCCCCGGTG
>NZ_JASKYR010000972.1:0-2635 GCF_041028215.1 Streptomyces flavofungini | reverse complement strand
CGACGCCGAGGCGGGCGAGGGAGTGGCCCGCGGGCACACCCGCGTGGCGCAGGCGTGCGGCCACCGCCTCCCGGTCGTCCCAGGCGAGGGGCAGCGCGGATTCGAGTTCGGCGTGCAGATCCGTCAGGAAGGCCGAGGCCGGTGCGGTGCGGTCCAGGGGTGCGCAGAGGGCGAGTTCGCGTGGTGCGGTCCTCGCCGCCGTACGGTCCCGGTCGGCCGGAGCGGGCACCAGGACGACATGCCGGGTCTCGTCGTCGAGGGCGGCCAGCGCGAGCCGTGCCGCCGCGACGGTCAGCAGCAGGAGTCCGGTCGCGTCACCGCCCGTCAGCGCGTCGAGCCGCGCGGTGACCTCGGGGGCGATGACGCAGTCCGGTGTGTCCGCCGCCGGGGTCACGACATCGAGGAAGGGGACGCCGTGACCACCGGCGAGCCGGGCGAGCCAGGATTCACTCAGGGCATTGTCAATCAGCATCTCTCACGCTCACCCAATACCTTCGATGATTCTGACGAACATGACGGCACCGTAAGATCCTGCGCAAGGCAATTAGATCTTGTCAATCATTAATCCGGTATCCAAGCGGATCATTGCCCTCCCTTCCGCAAGCCGATACGATTGCCGCTCATCGGCGTCCGGTGCCCTGTGCACTCACCAACCGACGGGATCTCATATGCTCAAGTCACAACGGCTCGCCACACTCCCGATCGATTCCTACGACTTCGGTGCTGAGCTTTCGGTCATCGATGCGAACGACGCCGGGGGCGAGTACGACGCCTTCACCTTCGGGTCCTGGTCCGCGCATGTCCTTGCCAACTCCGGTGGCAGCGACGACGACACGTCCTTCCGGCCGTACGAGGGGCAGCTCGCCCTGACCGAGCTGGGCAGGAGGCTGCCCGGGATCATGTCGGTCGTCACCGACAACTTCCCGCTCGAAAGGCTGCAATGGGTTCGCATATTCAGCCTCAGTGACGGAATTCTCGCGCCGCACGTCGATTTCCTTGAATTCGCGGAGCCGGGCACACGTCTTCAGATTCCACTGCGCACGGACGAGAATTCTCTGCACTCCGAGAATGACATCGTCTATCACCTCCGCCGCGGTGAGGTATGGAAAATCCACACGACGGTCCCGCACTCGGCGATGAGCGCCTCGCCCTTTCCGAGGCTCTCGCTCTGTCTTGACTTCTCCGGGGCCGATGAACCGATCGAGATCAAGAACACCGTTCCGGCGGAACTGCCGGTCCGCGTCATGTCGCGCCCACCGGTCCCGGCGGCCGAGGTGGAGGCGCTCGTCGCCTCGGCGTCCGACATGGACGCCGCCGGGATGCGCGCCGCTTTCCGGCGGTTCGCGGCGGTCCACTTCACCCGGCAGGCCGATGCGACGGCGGCGTTCGACTGGTTCATCGAGGCCGCCGTGCGCACCGGGGACGCCGCGGTGGCCGAGAAGGCCAGGGCGTTCAGGACGTACTGCATCGAGAAGCGCGGTTACCGCGAGGCGTTCGAGTGGTGAGGCACCAGGGCCAGGGGCCGCGCCCCGGGCCCCGGCAGGGCCTTGCGGTCCAGCTTGCCGTTGGGTGAGATCGGCAGGCTCTCCGTGAGCCACCAGCGGACCGGCACCATGTAGTCGGGCAGGACCGCGAGCAGCGCCCGGCGCAGTTCGGGGGCCGACGGCGGATCTCCGGTGAGAGCCGCGTGCAGTTCCACCGCGCCGTCGGCCCGCCGCACCGCGAAGGCGGCGGCGTCCCGGACACCGGGGAAGTCCCTGAGCCGCGCCTCGACCTCCCGGGGCTCGACGGCATTGCCCCGGATCTTGACCAGGTCGTCCATCCTGCCCAGCAGCTGGAGCGTCTGGTCGGCCGCCCGCCACACCCCCCGGTCCCGGGTGCGGTACAGCCTGGCGCCCGGACGGAACGGATCGGGCACGAACGCGGTGGCGCTCAGTTCGGGGTCCGTGTACCCGATGGCCACCCCCACACCGCCGATGTAGACCTCACCCACCTCCCCGTCGGGCACGGGCACGCCCCGCTCGTCCAGGAGGTAGACGTAGGTGTTCCACACCAGGGACCCGACCGGCGGCCCCGGTTCCAGGTTCCCGGCCGCCGCGCTCATCGAGTGGCTGGCCACCATGTGGTTCTCGGCCGGTCCGTAGTGGTTGTGCAGGGTGAGCTCGGGCCGCCGCGTCAGCAGGCCCTCCAGGGCCTCCGTCACCCGGACCGTCTCACCCGCGCTGATGATGTGGCGCAGGTCGGGGGCGTGCTCGAAGGTGGTCGGCAGCGTCATGACCACATCGATCAGCGACTGCGGGAAGTCGACGACCTCGATGCGCTCCTCGATGACGTAGTCGATCAGGTCCCTGGGGTCACGCCGCACATGCGCTTCCGGCACGTACAGGCAGCCGCCCGACGCCAGCGTGTAGAACATCTCCTGCACCGACACGTCGAAGGTGAGCGGAGCCACCTGGAGGACGCGCCGCCCGCGTCCCAGACCCGAGCCGTCCACCTGCCACGAAATGAAGTTGGCCAGGCAGCGGTGGGTCTGGACGATGCCCTTGGGGACGCCGGTGGACCCGGACGAGAAGATGACGTACGCGGGATCCTCCGGCGCGGGCGCGCGGCCCTTGTCCGCGCGCACCGGTCCCGG
>NZ_JASKYR010000971.1:0-3102 GCF_041028215.1 Streptomyces flavofungini | reverse complement strand
GGACAAAGGGGGAGACATGGAGCGTCTGGGGACCGGTATCGGCTGGCGTCCTGAGATCGCGGACGCCGTGGAGGCGATGCCCGGCATCGACTGGGTCGAGGCCGTCGCGGAGAACATCTGTCCGGGGCATCTGCCCGACTCGCTGCTGCGGCTGCGCGAGCGCGGTGTGACCGTGGTGCCGCACGGCGTCTCGCTGGGCCTCGGCGGCGCCGACCGGCCCGACGAGGGGCGCCTGACCGCGCTCGCCGAGCGGGCCGAGGCCCTGGGTTCGCCGCTGGTCACCGAGCACATCGCGTTCGTACGGGCCGGGGGCGACCTCACCGCCACCCAGCCGCTGGAGGCCGGACACCTGCTGCCGGTGCCGCGCACCCGCGACGCGCTCGACGTGCTCTGCGAGAACGTCCGCATCGCCCAGGACGCGCTGCCCGTGCCGCTCGCCGTGGAGAACATCGCGGCGCTCATCGCCTGGCCCGGCGAGGAGATGACGGAGGGGCAGTTCCTGTACGACCTGGCCGACCGCACCGGCGTACGGCTCCTCATCGACGTGGCCAACCTCCACACCAACCACGTCAACCGCGGCGAGGACCCGGCCGACGCCCTGGACGAACTGCCCGTCGAGGCCATCGCGTACGTCCATGTCGCGGGCGGCTTCGAGCGGGACGGGGTCTGGCACGACAGCCACGCCCACCCCGTCCCCGAGCCGGTCCTCGCGATCCTGGCGGACCTCGCCGCGCGCACCGCGCCGCCCGGCGTCCTGCTCGAACGGGACGAGAACTTCCCCGGCCCCGGGGAGCTGGAGCGGGAGCTCGACGCCATCCGGGCCACGGTGAAGACCTCGGGGGAGCCCACGGGCACTCCCCCGGTGGCCCCGGCTCCCCCGGTCCCGGTGGAGCCCGCCTCCGGCGCCGCCCGGCAGCGCACCGCCCTCGCCCAGGCCGCCCTGCTCTCCGCGCTGGTGGCGGGCACCCCGGCGCCCGAGGGGTTCGACCGCGCGCGCCTGAAGGTGCAGAGCCACGCGCTGGCCGCCAAGCGCGCCGATGTCGTCGCGAAGGTCGCGCCCGAGCTGCCGGAGATCCTCGGCGCCCCCTACCGCGCCGAGTTCCTCGCGTACGCCCAGATGCGGCCCATGACCGGCGGCTACCGCCGTGACGCCCTCACCTTCGCCGAGCATCTGATGCTCGCGGGGCGCCCCGCGTCACCGGACGCGCGGCGGCTGCTGGGCGACTGGTGGCTGGAGCGTTCGGGCCCGGCGCCGCGCTCCCGGCGGCCCGCCGCCCGGCTCCTCGACGCCACCCGCCGCGTCCTGCTCGGGCGGTCCGTGTGAGCGCCGCGGCCACGGTGTACGCGGTCGCCGTGGGCCTCTCGTCGGCCGAACTGATCAGGGGCGTGGTGACGTCCCGCCGCGCCCCCGCACGGCACGGCTCCGACGACGGTATCTTCGTGCGCGGCACCCTGGAGGCCGCGTTCCTCTCCGGCGGCCCCGCGCGCGCCGCCGACGCGGTGATCGCGGGGCTGCACGAGGACGGCCGCCTGGTCGTCGCGGGCCCCGGCGTCGTCGGCCTCCCGCGGCCGACCGCGCGCAACGCCGCCGAACAGGCGCTCATCGACGCCCACACGGCGGCGCCGAGCGGTGCGCTGCACTGGCTGCGGGCCGCCGTGATGCGCAGCGGCCCGGTGCAGGAGACGGGGGACGCGCTCGCGGCGCGGGGCCTCGTCGTGCGCCCGGGGCCCCAGCGCAAGTGGCGGACCTGGGCGGCGGCCCAGGCCTTCCTCAGCCTCTTCGGGCTCATGCTGGCGACCATGCTGACGGTGCTTCAGCACGCCGACGACTACACGGAGCCGGACGCGGTGCTCGACACCATCCTGCACGTCCTGCTCCCCGTCGCCGCCCTCGGCATCGGCGTCGGCGTGATCTGTGCCGCCGTCGCCGCCAAGCGGCTCACCCTCGCGGGCCGCCGCGCCCTGCACGAGTACACCGAGGCGTCCCGCCATCTGACGGGCGCCGCCCATCTCGTGGCCGTCCGCGGCCTCCCGGCGGCCCACCCCGATCTGCGGCCCCAGCTCGTCGCGGCGGCCCGGACGCCGGGGGTGCCGGTGCCCGGCCGCTCCGGCACGCGGTCGTCGCCGCGTCCGGACCTCTCGCCCGCGCACACCGGATCGCCGGTCTGGTGCGGGTCGAGTCCGGGCTTCGGCGACGGAGGAAGCGGCGGAGGCGGCTCCACGTGCTCCGCAGGCGGCGGCAGCTGCTCGGGCGGCTCGTCCTGCGGGGGCGGTGGTTCGTCGTGCTCGGGCGGCTCGTCCTGCGGCGGCGGCTCCTCGTGCGGCGGGGGCGGGTCGTCCTGCGGCGGTGGGTCCAGTTGCGGCCTCCTCCGGCTGATGGGCGGCGCACGCCGCGCCGCGTGACCCGGTGCGGTCGTACGGAGGTTGGCGTACGCCCCGCGGGAACGGCGCCCCGGGCCACCCGGGGCGCACTAGCGTGCGGTGCCGCAACAGGAGGCACCATGCGATCCCGAATCTTCAATGGAACCGGCCTCGTCGTCACGGGGCTCGTCGCGACACTGGCCGCGCTGCTCTTCCCCCTCTGGTCCTACGCGGACCGCTCGGGCACCGGCCTGGACCGGCTCGACGCCGAGACGGTGTCGACCGACTTCGGGCCGCTCTCCGCCCTGGACCGGGACTTCGTGACCAAAGTGCGCCTCGCGGGCCTGTGGGAGCTGCCCGCGGGCCAGCAGGCGCAGGAGCGCGGCACCACCAAGGCGGTGCGGACCGCGGGCGAGCACCTCGTCGAGGGGCACACCTTCCTGGACGCGCGCGTACGCGAGGCCGCCGCACGGCTGAACCTCGAACTGCCGAGCCAGCCCAACCCGCAGCAGCGGCAGTGGCTCGCCGAGCTGAGCGCGGCGCGCGGCCAGACGTACAACGAGAAGTTCGCCAACATCCTGCGCCGGGCGCACGGCAAGGTCTTCTCGGTGGTGGCCGAGGTGCGCGCCAACACCCGCAACTCGCTGGTCAGGGCGCTCGCCGACGACGCCAACACGACCGTCCTCGACCACATCACCGTCCTGGAGAAGACGGGCCTTGTCGACTTCGACGGGCTCGCGC
>NZ_JASKYR010000970.1:0-2334 GCF_041028215.1 Streptomyces flavofungini | reverse complement strand
GTCCGGGCCTCCGCATGCCGTCGCAGGAGACCCCGCCCATGTCCCAGAAGTTCCGGACGGCCCTGGCCTGTGCCGCCACGGCCGCCCTGACCGGTTCCCTGCTCGCCGCCGGGTCCGCGCCGGCCGGTGCCGCGCCCGCGGCGGGTGCGGACCGGATACGCGCCGACTTCAACGGCGACGGTTACGGCGACCTCGCCATCGCCGCCCCGACCGCCAAGGTCTCCGGCAAGTCCGGCGCCGGTTACGTCGCCGTCGTGTACGGCACCGCGAGCGGCCTCGACACCGCCAAGCGCACCCTGATCAGCCAGGCGACCTCCGGCATCCCGGGCACCCCCGAGAGCGGCGACTACTTCGGCGACCGGCTGACCTCCGGTGACCTCGACGACGACGGGTACACCGACCTGGTCGTCGGCGTGCACTCCGAGCGCATCGGCAGCACCGACGACTCCGGTGCGCTCACCGTCGTCTGGGGCGGCGCGAGCGGTCTCAAGAAGGCGACCGACATCACCTCGCCGCTGCCGGAGCACCGCAACGAACTGGGCTGGTCCGTGGCCACCGGCGACTTCGACGGCGACGGCAGGACCGACCTCGCCGCCGCCAACCTCGCCTCGCCCGAGCTGAACATCTTCAAGGGCCCGCTCTCGCGCACCGGCAAGGCCGTGAAGCGCACGGGCATCGACACGTACGAGGCGACCGGCGTCAACACCGACAGGATCGTCACGGGCGACGTGAACGGCGACGCCGCCACCGACCTGCTGATCATGGGCCAGGAGGAGCACGGCGACGGCTACCGCACCCGCAGCGTGCTCTACAAGGGCGGTACGACGCCCAAGCCCGCGGGCAAGGTCGCGGGCGGTTACGCGGCCACGATCGCCGACGTGAACAAGGACGGCTACGGCGACATCGTCACCGGCAACTTCATGGAGAAGTCGGCGGACGAGCCGGACGGCGGCACGGGCGGCGCGGTCACCGTCACCTACGGCGCGGCGGGCGGCCTGAGCACCCGCACCCCGGCCCGCGTCACCCAGGCCACCTCGGGCGTCCCCGGCGCCGCGGAGAAGGGCGACGCCTTCGGCTGGAGCCTGTCCGCGGGCGACACCAACGGCGACGGATACGCCGACATCGCGGTCGGCGCGGCGTCGGAGACCGTGGGCTCCGCGCCCAGGGCGGGCACCGTCGTCGTGCTGCGCGGCGCGGCGGGCGGTCTGACCGGCACGGGCGCCAAGGCCTTCTCGCAGAGCACCTCGGGCGTGCCCGGCGCGTCCGAGAGCCAGGACTTCTTCGGGGGCGCCGTCCAGCTCACCGACGTCGACGGCAACGGGCGCTCGGAGCTCGTGGCCGGTGCGTACGGCGAGAACGAGGGCGCGGGAGCCGTCTGGCTCTTCAAGTCCACCGCGTCGGGGATCACGGCGACCGGCTCGAAGTCGTTCGGCGCCGGTGCGGTCGGCGGGCCCTCGGGCCTGGCCTACTTCGGTGACGTGCTGGAGGGCTAGTGGCCTTGCCGGAGGGCTAGGGCCTTTGTGGAGGGGGCCAGGGCGACGCCGCGATCCATGGCTTTCGTCCCTGGTCCTCACGTATCCTCCCGGACGAGTACGCGAGGGACGGATGGCTGGTGTCGCTGGTCGAACGCCTGGCAGGACGGGTCCGCGACGCCCTGCTGCACGAGTGGCGCCATGTCGTCGCGGGCCCCTGCCGCCGACTCCGGAAGCGCGGGCCCCTGGGCGTCCTGCTCGGGCTCGTGGCCGTCGTCGCGGTGGTCGGGCTGCACGAGTTCCAGCGGACGGCCGCCGGGGAGGGCGTCGTCCGCGTGCTGAGCGAGGTGCGGGCCGACCAGCCCCTCTGGCTGAGCCTCCTGCGGTCGCCCGTCGCCCTCTTCGTGCCCGCGGCCGACCTGCCCGCGTGGGGCGGACTGCCCCGGCTCTTCCTGGCGTTCGCGCTGGCCGAGCTGGCCTTCGGACGCCTCCGCACCCTGGTGGTGGCCTACGCCGTCACCCTCACCGGCACCCTGTACGCGCGCGTGCTGACCGCCATCGGCCCCGAGCGCACCGGGCTGCCCGCCGACGCCGCGCACGCCGTGGACACCGGGGCGTCGGCCGCCATCGTGGGACTCTTCGCGTACGCCGCGGTGGCGCTGCGCGCGCCCGTACTCTTCGCCGCCGCCGTCGTGCCGACCGTGTACGGCTCGATCGTCGACCCCGGTCTCGCGGGGCATGAGCACCTGATCGCCGTGGCCGCCGCCCTGCTTCTGGGCGCCGTCAGCTCGCACCGGTCGCGCCGGTCTCAGCGGTCGCACCGGTCTGCCCCGGCCGGAACGCCGCGGCCCGTCCCCCGGCC
>NZ_JASKYR010000097.1:0-15620 GCF_041028215.1 Streptomyces flavofungini | reverse complement strand
CCCCATCAGACTTCACGGAGAAGAGAACATGACCGCAAGCACCACCATCCGCTGGGAACAGGACGACACCGGCATCGTCACCCTCGTCCTCGACGACCCCAACCAGTCCGCGAACACCATGAACCAGGCGTTCAAGGACTCCATCGCGGCGATCGCGGACCGCGCCGAGGCCGCCGTCGCGGCCGACAAGGACGCCATCCGCGGCTTCATCTACACCTCCGCCAAGAAGACGTTCTTCGCGGGCGGCGACCTCAAGGAAATGATCAGGGTCGGCCCGGAGAACGCGCAGGAGCCGTTCGACGCGGGCACCGCCATCAAGAACTCGCTGCGCCGCATCGAGACCCTCGGCAAGCCCGTCGTCGCCGCCATCAACGGCGCGGCCCTCGGCGGCGGCTACGAGATCGCCCTCGCCTCCCACCACCGCGTGGCCCTCGACGTCCCCGGTTCCAAGATCGGCCTGCCCGAGGTCACCCTCGGCCTGCTGCCCGCGGGCGGCGGCGTGACCCGCACCGTGCGCCTGATGGGCATCGCGGACGCGCTCCTGAAGGTGCTGCTCCAGGGCACCCAGTACAACCCCGGGCGCGCCCTGGAGAACGGCCTCGTCCACGAAGTGGCCGCCACCCCGGAGGAGATGCTCGAAAAGGCCCGCGCCTTCATCGACGCCAACCCCGAGTCGCAGCAGCCCTGGGACAAGCCCGGCTACCGCATCCCCGGCGGCACCCCGGCCCACCCCAAGTTCGCCGCGAACCTGCCCGCGTTCCCCGCCAACCTCAAGAAGCAGACGGCGGGCGCCAACTACCCCGCGCCGCGCAACATCCTGGCCGCCGCCGTAGAGGGCTCCCAGGTCGACTTCGAGACCGCGCTGACCATCGAGGCCAGGTACTTCACCGAGCTGGTCACCGGACAGGTCGCCAAGAACATGATCCAGGCGTTCTTCTTCGACCTCCAGGCCGTCAACTCCGGCGCCAACCGGCCGCGGGGCGTCGAGCCGAGGACCGTACGCAAGGTCGCCGTGCTCGGCGCGGGCATGATGGGCGCGGGCATCGCCTACTCGTGCGCCCGCGCGGGCATCGAGGTCGTCCTCAAGGACGTCTCGGCGGAGGCGGCGCAGAAGGGCAAGGCGTACTCCGAGAAGCTCTGCGCCAAGGCCGTGGCCTAGGGACGTACGAGCCAGGACAAGGCGGACGCGTTGCTCGCCCGCATCACGCCGACCGCCGACCCGCAGGCGCTCGCCGGGTGCGACGCGGTGATCGAGGCGGTCTTCGAGGACACCGCGCTCAAGCACAAGGTGTTCCAGGAGATCCAGGACGTCGTCGAGCCGGACGCGCTGCTCTGCTCCAACACCTCCACCCTGCCCATCACCACGCTCGCGGAGGGCGTCACCCGGCCGGTCGACTTCATCGGCCTGCACTTCTTCTCGCCCGTGGACAAGATGCCGCTCGTGGAGATCATCAAGGGCGAGCGGACCGGTGACGAGGCGCTGGCCCGCGCCTTCGACCTGGTGCGTCAGATCAACAAGACGCCGATCGTGGTCAACGACTCGCGCGGCTTCTTCACCTCCCGCGTGATCGGGCACTTCATCAACGAAGGCGTCGCCATGGTCGGCGAGGGCATCGAGCCCGCCTCCGTCGAACAGGCCGCGGCCCAGGCCGGATACCCGGCCAAGGTGCTCTCCCTGATGGACGAGCTGACCCTGACGCTGCCCCGGAAGATCCGCGACGAGACCAGGCGGGCCGTCGAGGAGGCGGGCGGCACCTGGGCGGCGCACCCCTCGGACGCCGTCATCGACCGCATGGTGGACGAGTTCCAGCGCCCCGGCAGGAGCGGGGGAGCGGGCTTCTACGACTACGTGGACGGCAGGCGCGACCGCATCTGGCCCGGCCTGCGCGAGCACTTCACCAAGCCCGGACACGAGATCCCGTTCAAGGACATGCAGGAGCGCATGCTCTTCTCCGAGGCGCTCGACACCGTACGCCTCCTGGAGGAGGGCGTGCTGACGTCGGTCGCCGACGCCAACATCGGCTCGATCCTCGGCATCGGCTTCCCCGGCTGGACGGGCGGCGTGCTCCAGTACATCAACGGCTACGAAGGCGGCCTGCCCGGCTTCGTGGCACGCGCGCGTGAGCTCGCCGAGGCCTACGGGGAGCGGTTCACGCCGCCCGCGCTGCTGGTCGAGAAGGCGGCGAACGGGGAGCGCTTCAGCGACGCGTGACCGGGGGCGTGCGCCGGGCGTGCGTGCGCCGGTGCGGGGTGGTTCGAGGGGAGCGGAGCGGTTCAGCTCTCGCCGCTCTCCTTGAGCCACTCCCGCAGCTCCTCCTTGAGCGAGCGCTGGAAGGCGGTCACCAGCGCCTGCACCACCATCGGCTGCATGTGCGCCGACAGCGACCGCATCGCCGCGACGTGCTCGGGGCCCGAACCGCCCTCGCCGCGCGCGTCCCACACCTCGTCGCGGAAGAGCCGGGACAGCTCATGGGCGGCCGACCGCGAATGCTCCATGAGCACCGAGCGGGCCGCGAGGATCGTCTCGTGCGCGATCGGCACGTCCAGGAGCCGCACCCCGAGCCGCAGCAGCCCCACGTCCACGCGGTACGTCCCCGGCGTCCCCGTCCCGGCCAGCACGCCCATCGCGGCGAGCCGCTCCAGGTCCTCCCCGGTCAGCGCGCGCCCCGCCCTGCGCTCCAGGTCGGCGCGCGGCACGTCCTCGGTGGAGTCGGGCGCCCAGGAGGCCACCAGGGCACGGTGGATGGCGAGGTCGTGCGCGCTGAGATCGGCGGGGAGCCGCTCCACGTACCGCTCGATCGCGGCGAGCGTCATGCCCTGGTGCTGGAGTTCCTCGATGAGGGCGAGCCGGGAGAGGTGCTCCTGGCCGTAGTGGCCGACGCGGCGCGGACCGATGACCGGTGGCGGCAGCAGGCCCTTGGTGCCGTAGAAACGGATCGTGCGGACCGTGACCCCCGCGCGTGCGGCCAGTTCGTCGACCGTGAGGGCCGGCTCGGCTGCCTCGGTCGCGACGCCCTCGGTGTCGGTCGTCATGGCGGTGCCATCCTCCCCGGTTCGGCCCTGGGGACGTCTCCCCGCTCCGTGCGTCGATGCGGCCCCCGCATCGTGCGTCAATGCGGTGCAACAGTATTGCTGGCACACCAGTGTTGTGAAACCCTCCGGGCCCATCGACGGCATCAGGAGGCGGTCATGACCACGATCCCGCGAATCCCGTCCGACCCCGCCGGCATCACCCTCCCCGCCCTGCTCCGCCGCGCCGCCGAGGACCACGGGGAGCTGCCCGCGCTCTCCTGGCGCACGGGCGGGGAGTGGTCGACGCTCACCTGGCGCGAGGTGCGGCGCGAGGTCGCCGTCCTGGCCGCGGGGTACGCCGCACTCGGCGTCGAGCGCGGCGAGCACGTCCTGATGATGCTGGGCAACCGCCCCGAGCACTGGCTCAGCGACCTGGCCCTGGTGCACCTGGGCGCCGTCCCCGTGACCGTGTACGGGACGGCCGCCCCCGAGCAGGTGGCCCACATCGCGCGGCACAGCCGGGCCCGCCTCGCTCTCGTCGAGGGCGCCGGTGAGCTGCCGCGCTGGGAGCCGCTCCTCGCCGACGGCAGCGCCCCGCTGCGGCGCCTGGTGGTCGTGGCGGCGGCGGACGCGGGGGAGCACCGCACGTACGGCTCGCTGCGCGCCGCGGGGGCCCGCGGGTACGACCCGGAGGTCTTCGAGAAGGGCTGGCGGGAGAGCGGCCCGGACGACACGCTCACCGTCGTCTACACCTCGGGCACCACCGGCGACCCCAAGGGCGTCCGGCTCAGCCACCGCAACATCCTCCTCAACGGCATCGCCCTGGACGGCGTCGTCGACTTCCCCGAGCACGTCGGGCACATCTGCTACCTGCCCTTCGCGCACATCGCGGAGCGGCTCCTCGGCATCTACCTGCCGGTCCTGCGGGCCGCGCACGTGCATCTCTGCGCCGACCCCTCGCAGGTGGCGGCCACCGCGCGCGAGCTGCGTCCCGTGCAGTTCTTCGGGGTCCCGCGCGTATGGGAGAAGCTCGCCGCGTCGGTGCGGGCCGCCCTCGCCGCGCTGCCCGAGGAACGGCGCCGGGCCATCGAGGCCGCGGGCGAGACCGCCCGCGCGCACATCGCCTGCCGCGAGCGGGGCGAGGAGCCCCCTGCGGAGCTGCGGGAGGCCTACGCCGAGGCCAAGGAGCGGGTCCTCGACCCGCTGCTCGCGCTCGCCGGGTTCGACCGGCTGGTGTGGACCGCGAGCGCGTCGGCGCCCATGCCGCCGGAGGTGTCCCGCTTCTGGGCGGGCTTCGGCCTGGTGATCATGGATGCGTGGGGGCTCACCGAGACCGCGGGGGTGGTCACGACCAACGCCCCCGGGGCGTTCCGCCTCGGCTCGGTGGGCCGCCCGATCGAGGGCCTCGAAGTGCGCACCGCCGAGGACGGGGAGCTGCTCGTGCGCGGGGCGACCGTCTTCGACGGCTATCTGCGGCCCGACGGCGGGGTCGACTCCGCCTGCGACGCCGACGGCTGGTTCGCCACCGGCGACATCGGCCGGATCGACACGGACGGCTACGTCTGGCTCACCGACCGCAAGAAGGAGATGATCGTGACCTCCACGGGCAAGAACGTCTCGCCCGCCCTCGTGGAGAACGCGCTCAAGGAGCACCCGCTGATCGGTCAGGCCCTCGCGCACGGCGACGGCCGCTCCTACCTGGTGGCCCTGCTCGTCCTCGACGCGGAGATGGCGCCCGCCTGGGCGGCCGCGCGCGGCATCGAGGGCGGCCTGGTCTCCCACCCGGCCGTGCGGGAGGAGATCGCACGCGCCGTCCGGGCCGCCAACGCGCGCCTGAACCGCACCGAGCAGATCAAGCGCTACCACCTCCTCGCCGAGGAGTGGAGCCCGGCCACCGGGGAGCTGACCCCCTCCCTGAAGCTGCGCCGCCGTGTTGTCCGCGCCAAGTACGAGCAGGTCATCGACCGTATGTACACCCCTTGACCACCATGTGAGAAGTTCCGCTATGTGACGTGCGCCACCGCGTGTTCGGTGATCGGTGGGGGAAGGTGTCCCGTCGGTCCGCGCGCGTCAGGGGTGTCGTGGGCCGGAGCACATTCCGGACCCCGGAGCGCTTCCGGGCACCAGAGAGTAGATCCCCCACGTGAGCAAGGAAGCCGTAGATTCGGCCCGCCTGGACGCATCCCGCACGGATGCCGCCCAGGCCCCCGCGGACGCGGGCGACGCCGGTTACAGCAAGGACCTCAAGGCCCGTCACGTCAACATGATCGCGATTGGTGGCGCGATCGGCACAGGGCTCTTTCTCGGGGCGGGCGGCCGCCTCCACTCGGCGGGCCCCGCGCTCGCCCTCGCGTACCTCGTGTGCGGCGTCTTCGCGTTCTTCGTCGTCCGCGCCCTCGGCGAGATGGTGCTCTACCGTCCGTCGTCCGGTTCGTTCGTGTCGTACGCGCGTGAGTTCCTCGGCGAGAAGGGCGCCTACGTCGCCGGTTGGATGTACTTCCTCAACTGGTCGACCACCGGCATCGCCGACATCACCGCGATCGCCCTCTACACGCACTACTGGAGCTTCTTCACCGACATCCCGCAGTGGGTGCTCGCGCTGATAGCCCTTGCGGTGGTCCTGGCGATCAACCTCATCTCCGTGAAGTACTTCGGCGAGATGGAGTTCTGGTTCTCCATCGTCAAGGTCGCCGCGCTGATCGCGTTCATGCTGATCGGCATCTTCCTGCTGGTCACCCAGCACAAGGTCGGCGGCGAGACACCGGGTCTGAGCGTCATCACCGACAACGGCGGCTTCCTGCCGCACGGCCTGATGCCCGTCGTGATCGTGATGCAGGGCGTCGTCTTCGCCTACGCCTCGCTGGAACTGGTCGGCGTCGCGGCGGGCGAGACCGCCGAGCCGCAGAAGATCGTGCCGCGCGCCGTGAACTCGATCATGTGGCGCGTGGGCCTGTTCTACGTGGGCTCGGTCGTCCTCCTCGCGCTGCTGCTCCCCGGAGCGGTGTACTCGGCGGACCAGAGCCCCTTCGTGACGGTCCTGTCCAAGATCGGCGTACCGGCGGCCGGCGACGTGATGAACCTGGTCGTCCTGACGGCGGCCATGTCCTCGCTGAACTCGGGCCTGTACTCCACGGGCCGCATCCTGCGCTCCATGGCGATGGCGGGCTCGGCCCCCAAGTTCACCGCCAGGATGAACAAGAGCCAGGTGCCCTACGGCGGCATCCTGCTCACCGCGGGCGTGGGCGTCATCGGCGTCGTCCTGAACAGCATCGTGCCGAGCAAGGCCTTCGAGATCGTCCTGAACGTGGCGTCCCTCGGCATCATCAGCACCTGGGTGATCATCATGATCTGTCACCTGGCGTTCGTCCGCCGTGCCAAGGAGGGCGCCTTCGACCGCCCGAAGTTCCGTCTCCCGGGCAACCCGGTCACGGAGATCGTCACGATCGTCTTCCTGCTGGCCGTGCTCTGCCTGATGTGGAAGGACCCGGAGGTCGGCCGCAAGACGCTGTTCCTCATCCCGATCGTCGCGGCGGCGCTCGTCGCGGGCTGGTACGCGATCCGCAAGAAGGTCGACCGCGAGGCCCAGACCCTGACCAAGTGACGTGTCAGTGCTCGCACCTACGGTGGCGTCATGCCGGAGATCACACACTCCGGGGTGACGCCACCGCGTCGTCCGGGGGCTGACGGGCGGCCGGATGCGCTCTGGCGGGTTTGCCGGGCGGGCCGGATGCTCGGGGCATGGACATCATGGTGCCGGTCAAGGACGGCGAAGTGTGGGCGTGGGACTCGGGTGTGCCGCGGGGCGTGGACGCCGGGGGGCTGCCCCTGGTGCTGCTGCACCCGGGCGTCGCGGACTCCCGGATCTGGGACGGCGTGCTGCCGCGCCTGACCGCACGCCACCGCGTGATCCGCTACGACGCGCGGGCGTACGGCAGGTCACCGGACCCGACCGCGCCGTTCTCGCTCGTGGCGGACCTGACGGCCGTCCTCGGCCACTTCGGCATCGCGCGGGCGGTCCTCGCGGGGTCGAGCATGGGCGCCGCGACGGCGATCAGCCTGGCGCTGCGCGACCCCGCGCGGGTGGCGGCGCTCGCGCTGGTGGTCCCGGGCGTGACGGGCGCCGACGAGCTGCTGCCGCGCGCGTTCATGGCTGAGGTGGGCCGCCTCGCCGAGGCGGGCGACATCGACGGCATCGTGGCCATGATCATGCGTTCCTCGGCCGCCGCGGGCACCGGGGACGACGCGGAGGTCGCGGCGTTCGTCAAGGCGGTGGTCCCCGCCTGGTTCGCCGTCCCGCGTCAACGAGACGATGGCGCGCCGCATCCCGGGCTGCCGCCTCGTGCGCCTCGCGGGCTCCGACCACTTCCCGACGCTGCGGGAGCCGGACGCGGTGGCCGACGCCGYCCTGGCGGCGTACGAGGCGGCGGGCGCGGGGGCATGAGACGGCGGTGAGCACGCGCCGCGCCGCCCGGAGGGAATCCGGGCGGCGCGGTGTCCGCGGGCGTCAGTGCTTGTGGCCGTGCCCGTGGTCGTGCCCGTGGTCGTGGACGCCGTTCGTGGCGGCGATCTCCTTCCACGACTTCGGCTTCGCGGGCGCGTCGGCGGCGGCCGACGAGCGGGCGAGCCCGGCCTTCTTCGCGGCCGGGGCGGCGGGCCGCGACGGCTCGTAGAGCCAGGTGTCGAAGAGCTCGGCGAGCGGCTTGCCCGAGACCTTCTCGGCGTACTTCACGAAGTCGCCGACCTTGGCGTTGCCGTACGCGTGCGCCTTCGGCCAGCCCTTGAGAACCGCGAAGAAGGCGTCGTCGCCGATCTCGTTGCGCAGCGCCTGGAGGGCCAGCGCGCCCCGGTCGTAGACCGCGATGTCGAACTGGTTGTCCGGCCCCGGGTCGCCCGGCTTCACCGTCCAGAACGGGTCACCCGCGGGGTGCTGCGCGTACACGTAGTCCGCGAGCTCCTGCGCGGTGCCCTCGCCCTCCTTCTCCGACCACAGCCACTGGCTGTAGCGGGCGAAGCCCTCGTTGACCCAGATGTCCTTCCAGCCGTGCACCGAGACGCTGTCCCCGTACCACTGGTGGGCCAGCTCATGGACGACGATGGAGGCGTTGGAGCCGTTGTTGAACGCGGCGGGGCTGTAGAAGGGCCGCGTCTGGGTCTCCAGGGCGTAGCTGCTCTTGACGTTCGGGACATAGCCGCCGAGCGCGTTGAAGGGGTAGGCGCCGAAGACCGTCTCCAGCCACTCCGCGACCTCGGTGGTCCGCTCGATGCTGGCGCGCGCGGAGCCCGCGTTGTCACCGAGGTCCTTGCTGTAGGCGTTCAGGACCGGCAGACCGCTCTCGGTCTTGTCGGTCGTGATGTCGAACTTGCCGACGGCGAGCGTGGCGAGATAGCTGGCCTGCGGCTTGTTGGAGCGCCAGTTGTAGCGCGTCCAGCCGAGCTTCGAACTCTGCGACTGCAGGACGCCGTTGGAGATCGCCTGCGTGCCGTCGGGCACGGAGACGGACACGTCGTAGGTGGCCTTGTCCAGCGGGTGGTCGTTGGAGGGGAACCACCACACGGCGGCCTCCGGCTCCTGCGCGGCGACACCGCCGTCCGGCGTCCGGTGCCAGGCCGTGTAGCCGTTGATCTTCAGCTCGGACGGCTTGCCCGCGTACCGGACCACGACCGTGACCGCCGCGCCCTTGGGCAGGCCCGCGGTCGGCGTGATCTCCAGCTCCTGGTCGCCGGTCCTGGCGAACTTCGCCTTCTTGCCGTTGACCCGCACCTCGGAGACCTTGAGCCCGAAGTCGAGGTTGAAGCGCGAGAGGTCCTGCGTGGTACGGGCGTTGATCGTCGCCGTGCCCTCGAGGAGGTCGGTGACGGGCTGGTACTTCAGCCTCAGGTCGTAGTGCGAGACGTCGTATCCGCCGTTGCCGCTTGCCGGGTAATAGGGATCGCCGATGCCCGGGGCCCCGGGGGTGAAGTCAGCGGCCGATGCCGGGATCGCCAGCAGCAGGGAGGCCGCGATCGCTCCCGGAACGATGAGTCTGCGGTGCACGTCAAGCTCCAAGTCGTAGTCGCAAGTCGCCGCGACACACGTGCTGTGTGTCTTGGTCGCCGAGCCTATTCAGCCCTTACGGCACGCGTCATGTCCATGGCCCCTCCTGTCACACGATCGCCATTCGGCCGACATGTGCCTCAATGTCCCAAGCGCCTGACGCCGCACGTCCGGCCCCCTGTCGCGCGGGAGTTCGCCGGTGTACCTTCCGCGCCATGCCGATACGTGCGCGACGCATCCGCCTCCTCTGGAGATCGCTGCTGACAGCGGCCCTCGCCGCCCTGCTTGCCACGCTTGTGTCCCCGGGCGCCGCACAGGGGGCCGCGCCGGGCCCCCGTGACCCCGTCGAGAGCACGCCCAAGTACTCCTACGAGCACGCGATACGCGAGTCAGTATGGGTCGACACCGGGCTCGACGGCGACACCGACGGCAGGACCGACCGCGTCGCCGTCGACATCGTCAGGCCCCGCGAACTCGACCGCACGGGCCGCCGGATACCCGTGATCATGGACGCCAGCCCGTACTACTCCTGCTGCGGACGGGGCAACGAGAGCCAGAAGAAGACCTACGACGCGCAGGGCAACCCCGTCCAGTTCCCGCTCTACTACGACAACTACTTCGTGCCGCGCGGCTACGGCTTCGTCGCCGTGGACCTGGCGGGCACGAACCGCTCGGACGGCTGCGTCGACGTCGGGGGCCGCTCCGACGTCCGGTCGGCCGAGGCGGTCGTCGACTGGCTGAACGGCCGGGCCCGCGGCTACACCAGCCGCACGGGCCAGGAGCGCGCGAAGGCCGCCTGGTCCAACGGCAGGACCGGAATGATCGGCAAGAGCTACGACGGCACCGTCGCGCAGGGCGTGGCCGCCACCGGCGTCAAGGGCCTGAAGACGATCGTGCCGATCGGCGCGATCTCCTCCTGGTACGACTACTACTTCCAGCAGGGCGCCCCGCTCTACGACAGCGGCCCCGAGTGGCTGTCCGACGCCGTGGAGAGCCCCGAGGCGCGCGCCCGCTGCGGCGCCGTGCAGCAGCGCCTGATCGACGGCGGGCCCCGCAACGGAGACTGGACGCCCCTGTGGGACGAGCGGAATCACGTGCCGGACGCGGGCAAGTTCAGGGCCAGCGTCTTCGTCGTGCACGGCATGCAGGACCTGAACGTCCGCGCCAAGCACTTCGGCCAGTGGTGGGACGCCCTCGCCGAAAACGGCGTCGACCGCAAGATCTGGCTCAGCCAGGCCGGTCACGTCGACCCCTTCGACCTGCGCAGGGCCGACTGGGTCCGCACCCTGCACCGCTGGTTCGACCATGAACTCCTCGGCCTGGACAACGGCGTCGACCGCGAGCCGATGGCCGACATCGAGCGCGCCCCCGGCCGGTGGACCACCGACCGCGTCTGGCCCCCGCGCGGCACGGCGACGGTCGCCCTCCGTCCCGCCAAGGGCGAAGCGCCCGGCGTGGGCACGCTCGGCACCCGCCCCGCCAAGGGCTCGGAGACCTTCACCGACGACCCGGCCCTGAGCGAGACGGACTGGGCCGAGCGGATCGACGTGCCCACACCGGCCAAGGCGGGCTTCGTCACCCGGCCGCTCGCCCGCGACCTGCGTCTTTCCGGCTCCTCGCAGGTGACGGTGACCGCGACCCCGACGACCCGGACCGCCCATCTCTCCGCCGTCCTCGTCGACCTGGGCCCCGCCACCATCCGTGACTACGCGGCAGCGGGCGAGGGCATCACCACACTCACCGAACGCGACTGCTGGGGCGCGAGCACCGCAGGCGACAGCGCCTGCTACCGCCGGACCGGGGCGAAGACGGCCGACGTCCAGCACACCGTCTTCAGCCGCGGCTGGGCCGACCTCGGCACCTGGGCGGACGCCCGCCACGGGCGCCCGCTCACCCCGGGCAAGCCGCACACCATCACCGTCGACCTCGCCGCGAGCGACCACGTCGTGCCCAAGGGCCACCGCCTCGCACTGATCATCGCGGGCACCGACAAGAACCTCATCGAACCCCCCGCCGACAAGCCGGCGCTCACCATCGACCTGGCCCGCACCCATGCGAAGGTGCCGCTGGTGGGCGGTGCGGGTGCGCTCAGGACCTCCGCTTCCGCCGCTCCGCGCGACGCCCGTCTCGACGGCGTCGCCCCGCCGCGCCCGATCATCCCCGTACCGGGAGGCAGTTCCTCATGACACCGCGCATCAGAACCCTAGCGCTGGCCTGTGCCACCGCCGCGCTCGCCGCGCCGCTCCTGACGGTGCCCGCCCAGGCGTCCCCGACGCCGCCGCGTACCGGCTTCGAGGAGAGCGAGGGGGCCCGCTGGACCAGCCAGCCCGAGGAACAGCGGTTCCTGGCCGCCGTCGACAAGGCGAGCGACCGCGTCTCCGTCTCCCGGATCGGCCGCACCAAGCAGGACCGCCCGCTCCAACTGGTGCGCGTCGGAGCCCGCGAGGCCGCCACCACCGTGCTGCTGATCTGCAGCCAGCACGGCGACGAGCCGTCCGGCCGCGAGGCCTGCCTGAGCACCATCCGCGACCTGGCCCACGCCAAGGACGGCAGGACCCGGGACTTCCTCCGGCATACGACGCTCCTGGTCGTGCCGACGGCCAACCCCGACGGCCGCGCCGCCGACACCCGCGGCAACTCCGACGGCGTCGACATCAACCGCGACCACCTCTCCCTCGCGACGGCGGAGGCCCGCGCCACGGCCGCCGTCATCCGCGACCACCGGCCCGACGTCATCTACGACCTGCACGAGTACGGGGCGACGCCCAAGTACTACGACAAGGACCTCTTCGACCTCTGGCCGCGCAACCTCAACACCGACGAGGCGGTGCACAAGGAGGCGCAGACCCTGTCGAAGGCGTACGTGCGCCCGGCCGCCGAGGCCGACTCCTACACCACGGGCACCTACGGCATCTGGACGGACCCCGTCACCGGTGAGCCCGTCAAGCAGACCGCGGGCGACGGGCAGGAGCGCATCCTGCGCAACATGTCCGGCATCAAGCACGCCGCCGGGCTGCTCATCGAGAGCCGCGTCGACCCGCTCACCGACGCCGAGAAGAAGGACGAGGCGCTGAACAACCGCCGCCGCGTGGCGTCCCAGATCTCCGCGCTCGGCGGCCTCTTCGCCTACACGGGCGAGCGGCGCGCCGATCTGGAGAGGGCCACCGGCGCGGCCCGCGTCGAGGGCTTCCGCGACCGCGGGCCCGTCTATGTCGGCGGCGCCGACAACGACCCGGCGGAACCGGCCGAGATCATCGCCGACCCGCCCTGCGGCTACCGCCTGACCGCCGCCCAGTACGCGGACATCAAGGACGAACTGGCCCTGCACGGAGTACGGGTGAAACGCCAGAAGTCGGGCGCGTACGTGCCGCTGCGGCAGTCGGCGCGGGCCCTCGTGCCCCTGCTGCTCGACGAGCGGGCGGCTTACCGCATGGTCACAGCTCGACCCGACATGAGCTGTTGAAGGCATGAGATGTAGGTCACATGTGGTAGGGGGTATCGAGAACAAACTCTCGACCGAAACCAACCCCTTGAAAGGTGCCACTCGTGACGCATGAACAGCAGAAGGCGGATGACGGGGGAGGGTCGCCGGACATCATGACGCCCTCCCACGGCGGCCGGACCCCACAGACGGACCGGGTGGTGTTCGGCGTCACCGCCGTGCTCACCCTGGCGTTCGTGGTCTGGGGCGCGGTGGCGACGGACTCGCTCAAGGATGTCTCCACGGACATGCTGAACGGGTTGATCCACAACGGCGGTTGGTTCTTCATGCTGGCCGCCACCGGTTTCGTGGTCTTCGCGCTCTGGCTGGCCGTCAGCCGGTACGGGAAGATCACCCTCGGCAAGGAGGGCGAGGAGCCGGAGTTCCGCACGGTGTCCTGGGTCGCCATGATGTTCAGCGCCGGCATGGGCATCGGCCTCATGTTCTACGGCGTGAGCGAACCCCTGGCGCACTTCACCTCGCCGCCGCCGGGCACCGACCCGGCGGACTCGGCGGCGGCGATGGAGACATCGCTCGCCACCACCCTGTTCCACTGGACGCTCCACCCCTGGGCGATCTACGCGGTGGTGGGCCTCGCCATCGCGTACAGCACGTTCCGGCGCAACCGGCGGCAGACCATCAGCGCCGTCTTCGAGCCGCTCATCGGCAAGAAGCACGCCCGGGGCGCGTGGGGCCGGGTCATCGACATCCTGGCCATCTTCGCGACGCTCTTCGGCTCGGCCGCCTCCCTGGGCCTCGGCGCCCTCCAGATCGGCAGCGGCATCGAGGTGCTCGACTGGATGGACGACGCGGGCACCGGCCTGCTCGTCGTGATCATCGGCGTGCTGACCCTGGCCTTCGTGGCGTCCGCCATCTCCGGGGTGGAGAAGGGCGTCCAGTGGCTGTCGAACATCAACATGGTGCTCGCGCTGCTGCTCGTCGTGTTCGTCTTCATCGCGGGCCCCACGGTCATCATCCTCGACATGCTGCCGACCTCCATCGGCGCCTACCTCGACGACCTGCCGCAGCTCATCGGCCGCACCGAGGCCTCCAGCGGCAAGGGCGTCGCCGACTGGCTGAGCGGCTGGACGGTCTTCTACTGGGCGTGGTGGATCTCCTGGACGCCGTTCGTCGGCATGTTCATCGCCCGCATCAGCCGGGGCCGCACGATCCGCCAGTTCGTCGGCGGCGTCATCCTGGTACCGAGCACGGTCAGCCTGATCTGGTTCGCGGTCTTCGGCGGCAGCGCCATGACCGTCTCCGAGCGGGGCGGCCTCAAGGGCGAGACGACCGCGGAGGCACAGCTCTTCGGCCTGCTCCACGAGTACCCCATCGCCACCGTCACCAGCCTCCTGGTGATGATCCTCGTCGGCATCTTCTTCGTCTCGGGCGCCGACGCCGCCTCCATCGTCATGGGCACGCTCTCGCAGAAGGGCGCACTCGAACCCGGGCGGTTCGTCGTCGTCTTCTGGGGCATCGTGACCGGTGCCGTGGCGGCCATCATGCTGCTCATCGGCGACGGCTCGGGCGACGCGCTCACCGGCCTCCAGAACCTCACGATCCTGGTGGCGGCACCCTTCACCCTCGTGATGATCGGCATGTGCGTGTCCCTCATGCGGGACCTGCGCCACGACCCGCTGATCGTGCGCGGCGAACACGGCACGGAAGCGGTCGAGAAGGCCGTGATCGCGGGCCACGAGCAGTACGACGGCGACTTCGAGATCCGTATCGGCCCGGCCACGGACGAGGACATGGACGGCCCGGAGACGGACAACGACCCGGCGCGTACGAGCTGACCCGCCCCGGACGAGGCGGCGCGGCGGTCCGGCTGCGCCCCTCGTCCAGCCGGGTGGACGAGGGTACGCCCTCGCCCACTTGTGCGCCGTTCCCTCCGGTCCGCGTCCTCGGTCACGCGGGCCCACGGCGCTTGCCAGCGACGTCTCATTGACCCCATCCGGGCTCAGGGGTCGCACCGGCACCGTGACCAGGAGCGGAATAGGGGATGCCGTGCTCACATCACACATCCGGTGGGGATACTCACAGCATGTCTGCCGAGTACGCGACCTTCGGTCTGGCGCCTGCCATGCGGGCCGGTGGGGTCCTCGCCAACGGTGACTACCAAGTCCACCGTGACTTCGTCGACTTCATCGTCGACGGCCGACCCCTGCTCTTCCGGCTCTCCGACCTCGACGCCGTGTCCCCGCTGGCCGCGGACATCCCCCCGGCCATCTTCACCGCCCACATCCGGCGGCTCCTGCTCGAAGCGGATGCGCCGCTGCGCGACGACCGGTACGTCATATACGGCTGTCCCGAGTGCGAGGGCCTGGAGTGCGGTGCCGTCACCGCCGTCATCGAGAAGGCGCACGACGGCAGCGACGACTTCATCTGGCGTGACTTCGCCTGGCAGACGGCGGAACCGGCCGACCTGGAACTCAACGGGTACCACGGCATAGGGCCGTTCCGCTTCCGCGGCGCCGAGTACCGCGCGGCGCTCGGGGAGTTGCTCGCGGCCGAGCAGCCGCAGGTCCGGCGCCGGGTGCTGCTCATCGGGGCCCGCGTCGCGCTCCTCGCCAAGCTGGCGGCGGCGCTGCGCACCATCGGCATCGGGGCGGAGATCGCCGCGGACGCCGCGGGGGTGCCGCCGGAGGAACTGCGCACATACGGGGCCGTCGCCTTCGGGCGCAGGGTGTCCGCGGAGACCCGGCGGTCCGTGCGGGCCGCCTTCGAGGGGGCGGGCGTAGGGGTCGCCTGCGTCGACGGGCTCGCGCCGATCGTGCCGCTCCTGGTGGCCCAGATCGAGTACGCCCTGGACCGCAGCCCCGCGGAGCAGCGGCGGCTCACCCGGCTCGCCGCCGGACGGGACGCGGCGCGGCTGTCCGTCACGTCCACCTGCCGGGTCAAGCTCATCGCGTACCGGATGGACCGGCTGTCGCGGACGCACGTCCACGAGGTCTTCGACGAGGTCCTTCAGCCGGGGGAGCACCGGGTCCCGCTGACCTCGCGCAGTACGAAGGGCGACTCCTATGTGGTCGCGCGGACCTCCACGAGTGTCCTGGTGACGCCGACGACGTCGGGCGGGGGCACCTCTTGAGG
>NZ_JASKYR010000969.1:0-2470 GCF_041028215.1 Streptomyces flavofungini | reverse complement strand
CGTCACGCCGAACACCGACCGCGTCACGGCGGTGTCGGGGTTGGCGGTGCGTACGACGCGACGGCTCCGGGTGACGCGGTCGAGGCTGACGCGGACCGGCGGCGCGTCGAGGAAGACGTAGCCGACGGCGGTGTCCTGCGTGGCGTTGGCGTAGCGCAGCCAGCGCAGGTCGGCGGTGCCGGGGCCGGTCCAGGGGCGGCCGTCGGCGCGCGCCCCGGTGAGCGTGACCCGGTCGCCGGGGGCGGCGATCCGGGCGTCCACGGTCGTCGTCACGGCCCGCCCACCGGAACCGGGGTCACCGATCCCCGCCGCGAGCACCACGATCTCGTCGTCGAGCAGGAACCACGACTTCGTGGCCGCCGCGCCCCGGTAGACCAGGAAGTCGTCGGGGAGCAGCTTCCGGTCCCGGTACGCGGCGTCGCTGGACTGCACCATGGCGGCGCTCCCGTACGACCCGAGGACGGCGCCGCCGGAGTGCCGGTTGGTGCCCCGGGGGAAGTAGACGTACTTGTTCTGCGACTCGGAGGACGAGGTGAAGTGCAGGGGGTGGCCGGGGTTGTCGTAGTACGGCTTTCCGTACGCCTCCGGGACCGTGCGGCGCTGTTCGACCGGGGCGGTGACCCCGGCGAGGCCGTAGGGCGAGACCGTCGTGTAATAGTCGACGCCGTACGCCTGCGTCTGGTCCTGGCCCGCGAGGTACAGGTAGTGCGCGCCCTCGCCCTGGAACCACGGCATGAGGTTCTCGCCGTTCATGTACTCGTACTTGCTGATCCGGTCGGAGCTGCGGGCGAGCGCGAAGGCGTACCCCGGTCTGCGGTGGACGGTCTTGTCCATGGCGTTGAAGGCGACGCTGCGCTCGGCGGGGTTGAGGTCGGCGGGGACCACGGAGTCGTCGGCGACGATGTCGGCGTGGCGCACGATGCTGACGGGCGAGGTGAAGCGGGCCGGGTCGAGGTAGGCACGCGAGGTGGCCCTGAGGTGTTTGACGTACGCCTTGAGCGCCGCCGCCCGGTCCCCGTCGGCCAGCGAGGAGAGGTCGACGACGGCCTCGACGACCACGGCCACGTCGGTGTAACCGGAGTCCGTGCGCGCGACCGCCCGGCCCTTCACGATCTCCATCATCCAGCCCTCGAAGATCAGCGGCGCGAAGCCGTCCCTGACCCAGCCGAAGACGGTCGGCACCAGCTCGGCGCCGTGCGCGAACCCGGTGCCGTCGAGGATCTTCAGGGTCTGCACGACACGGCTGAGCAGGCCCTTTCCATACGATCCCGTGTACGCGACAGAGCCGTGCTGGATGAAGGAGCCGTCGGCGTAGTGGCCGTCGGTCACCCCGTGGGAGAGGTGGTACGGGTCGATGGTGACGAACACGGTGAGCTGGTCGACGAGGGCCTTGCGGATACGGGCGGCGCCGTCCGCGCCGAGCAGGGCGCCCTGGAGGATGCGGTTGGTGGTGATGTCGGCGAGGTTGGCGCCGGTGTGGAAGCGGGAGTCGAGGTCCACGTCACCGTCGGTGCCGCTGCGGAGGTAGGCGTCCATGGAGGCGACATAGGTGCGCGTCAACTCGGGGCGGTAGGCGCGCACTTCGTCGGCGAGCAGCACGAGGGTCTTGCTGACGTGCTGCGATATGCCGATCTCCCAGTGGAACCAGTTTCCGTAGTAGCCCTTCGACTGGTCCCCGTAGTAGCGCTCGTGCAGCCACACCAGGCCGTCGATGACCCTGCGCTGCACGGCGGCGTCGCCGTACAGCCCCGACGTGGTGTCCGGGGTGGGGGTGCGGGTGGCCAGGGCGATCTCGTAGAGGCGGCGGTAGGCGGTGTTGAGGCCGGCCTCGTCGGTGCCGAGGACGAGGCCGTCGAAGAGCTCGTCGTCGCCCGCGTCGTCCATGGCCTTCAGGTTGGCCCGCGCGGCCTTGTCGACGGCGGCGAGCTTGCCCGCCGTCTCCGGCCGTGCGTTCGACGCGGCGGTCCCCGCGAAGATGTCCACGGTGTTGGCGAGCAGCCGCGCGCGGTCCTCGGCCGCCGCCGTGACGGCGCCCGCCGGGCCCCGGGGTATCACCGCCATGAGTCCGGCGGCCGCCAGGGCCGACAGCAGGCGTCTGCGGGTGATCTCCATGCGGGCCTCCACCGCCGAACGACGACAGGCAGATGTACGTGGTTCGGAAACGCATTCGGGGCTTTCCAGCAACCTACTCGGGAGCGTGCGGTAAGGCGCGGGGGTGCGGGACCGAATGGGCATCGGACGTACGTTCAAGCGGCCGAAGTTTACCCAGCACCGGAGCTGTCGTGACCCCGCGGTGCAGTGAACGCCTCGGGGCTCCGCCCCGGACCCCGCTCCTCAATCGCCTCAGGGGCTGTTTTCTGGCCCCGCCCCCCGAAACAACTGTGCCCAGCCGCGCCCGCAGGGTTGCATGGGAACCATGGATCTCCCCCTCCACGAAGATCTGTCCCCCGGCACCGGCACCCTCCCGCCC
>NZ_JASKYR010000968.1:0-2594 GCF_041028215.1 Streptomyces flavofungini | reverse complement strand
CTCCGCGGCCCGGCTCTACGCCGAACAGAGCGCCATCTCCCGCACCCTCATGCGCGACCTGCTGCCGCCCTCCCTGCGCACCGTCCACGGCGTCGAGTTCGCCGGGGGCTACCTCGCCGCGGGCGCGGGCGAGCTGATCGGCGGCGACTTCTACGACGTACACCCCGGCCAGGGACCCCAGGACGAGACCCTTGCCGTCCTCGGCGACGTCTGCGGCAAGGGCCTGGAGGCCGCCGCCCTCACCGGCAAGATCCGCAACACGGTGCAGGCGCTGCGCTCGGTGGGCCACGACCACCAGCAACTGCTCACCCTGCTCAACGAATCGCTGCTCCAGGACGAGCACACCCGCTTCGCCACCCTCGCGCTCGCCTCGGTCGCCCTGCGCGGAAACCGCGTCGACCTGCGCGTCACCAGCGCCGGGCACCCGCCGCCGCTCATCGCACGCGCGGACGGCAGCGTCGTGGAGGCCGACACCAGGGGCACCCTGATCGGCGCCCTGCCGGAAGTCGCCTCCACCACCGCGCGCGTCCGGCTCAAGCCCGGCGAGGTGTGCCTGCTCTACAGCGACGGCATCATCGAGGCCAGGGGCGGCCCGCTCGGCGACGAGATGTTCGGGGCCGAGCGCCTGTCGTGGGCGCTGTCCGAGTGCTTCGGCATGATCGCCGAGGCCGTCGTGGAACGGGTGCAGATGCTGGCCTCGCAGTGGGTGGGCCGCGGGCCCCACGACGACATGGCCGTGGTGGCCATAGCGGCCCCGCGTCACCAGCACCTCAGCGCCGTGGACGGACACACCCGAGGCAGGTACACCGGATGACCGCTGTTGCCCACCCGCTCGAAGCGGTGCGCGATCAGCTCTGGCACGACGTACGGGACGGCGACGAGGCCGGTGCCACCCGCACGGTCCAGGACACCCTTGAGGCGGGCACCGGCTTCGAGAGCGTGCTCCTCGACCTCATCGCCCCCGTACAGGCGAGGGTCGGCACCGAATGGGCGGCCAACCGCATCAGCGTCGCCCAGGAACACGCCGCGACCGCCATAAACGAGCGCGTCATCACCCGTACCGCGGGCATTCCCGGGAACCACGGAGGTGCGCGGCGGCGCGGGCGGATCACCGTCGCGTGCGTGGACGGGGAGTGGCACGCCCTGCCCGCGCGGCTGCTCGCCGAAGTGCTGCGGCTGCGCGGCTGGCAGGTCGACTTCCTCGGCGCCCACACCCCCACCCCGCACCTGGTCAGGCATCTGCACCACACCGTGCCCGACGTGGTGGCGCTGTCGTCCTCGATCCCCACGCACCTGCCCGTCGCGCACGCCGCCCTGACCGCCTGCCAGGCCGTGGGCACCCCGGTGCTCGTCGGCGGCGCGGCCTTCGGCCCCGACGGGCGCTACGCCRGGGCCTTCGGCGCCGACGCGTGGGCGGGCGACGCGCGCGCCGCCGCCGAGCGGCTCGAACAGGGGCTCGCCCGGCCGCGCGCCACCTTCCACCAGGCCGTTGACGACCTGCCGCACCTCATCGACCAGGAGTACTCGATGGTCGCGCGGACCCGTGGCGAACTGGTCAAGGAAGTGCTCACCGAACTGGAGGAGCTCTTCCCGCCGATGGCCCGGTACACCGTGCGGCAGCGCCGGCACACCGCCGAGGACATCGCCCACATCGTCGACTACCTCGCCACGGCGCTCTACCTCGACGACGACGAGCTGTTCAGTACGTTCCTCGACTGGACGGCGGACATCCTCACCGCCCGGGACGTCCCCGCCCACAGCCTGCTGCTCGCCCTGGACACCCTGGAGCGCAGGCTGTCCGACTTCCCCAGGGCCACCCGCGTGCTGGCCACCGCTCACTCAGCCCTCGGCGCCCGCACCACGGGCCGTACCACCGGAGAAGACGCATGACCCGCCCCGTCTCCCGCCTCAGTCTGCGCACCGAGATCCAGCAGGGTGTCGTGACCGTCCACCTCGGCGGGAACCTGGAGTACGGAGTGACCGAGACCCTGGTCTCCTCCGTCACCGAACACCTCGATCTGGCCCGGGGCGGCGGTCACGCGGTGCGTCAGCTCCGTATCGACATGACCGGGCTGACCTACATCGACTCCATGGGCCTCGCGGCGCTGCTGATGGTCCGCCGCCGCACGGACGCCCGGGGCGTCGACCTGCGCCTGGACCACCGCCCCCGCTGCCTGGACCGGCTGCTCGAACTGACCGGCACCCTGGACCACTTGACCGCCCCCCGGCCCCGGTCCGCGGCGCCCGACCGGGTGGCGGGGGAGTCCGCGGGAGAGTGACCCGGCGGGGCTCACACGCGGGCGGCGGCAAACAGCCCCAGCGCCGCCAGGACGCGGGTCAGGTCGGCCGGAGCGGCGGCGAGGCGGACCGGGCTGCCGTCGTCGTCGAGTTCGGCCACGTGCCAGTCGCGCGGGAAGGTGTCGCCGTCATCGCCGCGCGCCCGCCGCACGCCCTTGAGGGTGAGCCGCGCCGCCGGTATCCGCCGCGCCGCGAACAGGTCGGGGCCCGCGTGCGGTACCACCATCGGGCCGCCCTCGACGAGGGCGATGTGGGTGCCGAAGCCGTGCGGGTTGTAGTCGGTGTGCTCCAGGAAC
>NZ_JASKYR010000967.1:0-2089 GCF_041028215.1 Streptomyces flavofungini | reverse complement strand
CCCGAGCTGACCGCCGCCCTCACCCGGCGCGCCGCCGAGGCGGGCGTCACGCTCAACACCCTGACGCAGGCCGCCTGGGCCCTGGTGCTCGCCCGGCTGACCGGCGCCCGCGCGCTCCCCGGTGACCAGTGGCGCGGGCCGCTCAAGGCCCGCGAGGGCGTCGCGCCAGGCGGCCCGGGCGAGGCCCTGGTCGATACCGCGCATGAACCCGGTGTCCCCAAGTATTCCGCTCACTCCGAGAAGCCGGTCGCCCGTGCTGAAGCGGAAGGCCTCGGGCCCCTCCAGCGCCCCAGTGTGCCGGAGGAGGGAAGCGACCAGGTCCGGAGGCCACGGCCGCGAAGCGGCCCGCCCGCCCACGCCATGTCCGGTGCTCACACTGTCTGTCCCGCCAGTACCGACTCGGCCCAGCGGCTACACGGTGTCTCAGGCCGGTTCGGCCGGCACCTGCCGCGCACAGTCAAGGAACCGATGCCGTGGCCGATCCTGAGAACCTGCGGCGGGCGCAGCAGGGTCGAGCCCGGCCGGTGGGTCCTCAAGCAGACGGGTAAGCAGAGGAAGCAGCGTGGTGAAACCCCCTACCGGAAGGGCGTCTATTAGGCGTGGAAGGAAACGGGCGGCGGCGTGGCGCAGGCTCTCAGCAAGGCCCTGCACCTCATCTCCCGCGAGTTCCTCACCCGGATCTACGATGACGACGGCGCTCCGACCGGCATCGAGCTGTCCACTACCCGGGCCCGGCAGGTCGTGGTGATCGGGAGCCTGCACGAGTTCACCTACAACGGCGCCGGTGCCGTGAACCCGGACCAAAACAACTCCCTCGCCCGGACATCGGTCCAGGACGTCGAGATCATCTCGCTTGATGAGCTCTACGAGCGGGCGTGCTGCATAGTCGAAGAACGTCAAGGCTTCTGCCCACCGGTCTGGACGACCTGATGACGGCCGCGTGAACGCTGCTCATTGCCGCATACGAAGCCTCTCGGCAGGGGATGTGACCGCTGCACACCTCGGCTTCTGCCGGGGCGGACAACGCCTGCTTTGCTGCCATGCTGGTGCCCGGCTGCTCGGCGCTGCCATACCGATTCGGTCAGGGGCGTCGCAGTCGGTCACGCTCGTTCGGATCCGGTCATGGAAGCGCCGGGTCCGGGCATCTGGTGGATATGACGGTAGATGTGAGCTTGCTGTGGAAGCAGCTGGATGCCTCCTATGCACGGGCCCGGGACCTGGCATGCCGGGCCGAGCAGGTCACGGCCGACAGCCGTCGTCTGCGCGCGCGCAGACCTAGGCAGATCCCGCAGCGCCTGCCGTCGCGCCACTCGACGAGCGTGCGCCGCGGGCCGTCGCCCTCCGTGCCGGTCCCGGCCAGTGCCCCGATGCCTGCTGCCGTGCCGGGTGCGGCGGCCACGGGTACGGCGGTGGCTGACGCGGAGGTGGCGGCGCTGCGGCGGGAGAACACGCAACTGCGCCAGGCGCTCGGCTGCCGTCCGCAGGTGGACCAGGCCCGCGGCGTGCTGATGGTCCTTTGAAGCCGAGAGATGGGTTGGCGCCCGGGCAGCACGGTAGTCAGGGAGCTTCTCCTCGATGCGGCGTAGAACGAGGAGGGTATAGGAACAAATTCCCCCTTGGAACAGCATGCTGTCGACGTGGATACAGTGCTGGAACAAGCGCTCTTGCTGAGCGCGCCGGTCCGCCTCTTCGTTATCCGCATCGTCCATGCGTGGGTTCTGCCCTCGGCAACCGGAGGCATCCGAGTCAGGTGGGTTCCTGACGCCCGCAGCACCGGATGACGATCCTTGCGCTGCGCGATTGCCCACCCGGGTGACGCCGCGAAGGGCCCCTGCACCTCAGTAGCCATCCGTCGCCTGCTGTCTGCACGTGGCCTGCTGGGGTGCCGATTGGCGGAGGCTGAGCGTATGCCGCTTACGGGTTGGCCCTCGTTCGTCCGTGCCCGGTTGGATCGGGTCGCGGACGCGGCTGTCTCCTTCCATGACCGGACGTGCGAGGCGGTGGTGCACGCCCAGCCGGTCGGTGCGGGATGGTGTGGCTGCGACTGTCCGGCCCGGCCGCCCACCGGCCCCCGCGCCCGGCCCGGACC
>NZ_JASKYR010000966.1:0-2445 GCF_041028215.1 Streptomyces flavofungini | reverse complement strand
GCATCGCCTTCTGGTGGGAGTCCCAGGACCAGACGGTGTGGTACTCGTACCCGGCGAGGCTGGAGACCGCGCGGATGATCAGATCGCGCCCGGCCAGCTCCACGCCGAGCACGGCGTCACTCATCTCCATGATCTGCGTGAGCTGCCGCTTCTCCTCGGCGTACACCCGTACGTCGAGGTTGTCGTCGGGCGTCGAGACACCGACGATCAGGTCGTCCTTGTCGTCGCCGGTCAGATCCCGGTAGTACGCCTTGAGCACCGGGCACCGCTCCTGGGCCCCGGAACTCTCCCTGGCGCAGTCCTCCAGGCGTTCCAGGGTCGTGCGGTAGACGCGGTCGGAGCTCTCGTACGACCCCGGGTTCTCCTGGAAGTCCGCGCGGACCACGTCCACCGGGTTCACCTTGCGCAGGTCACCGCCGGGCACCTCGACGCCCTTGACCTTCACCGCCTCTATCTCGCCGTAGTCCTCGGCGGGCGCGGACGGCGGCGGCAGGTCGGGCCAGAGGCGCGTGGGGCCCTGGGCGGTGGGCGTCGGACCCGCGCCGCGCAGCCCGCCGGGGTCGCCGCAGCCGCCGGCCAGCAGGAGGGCGGCGGCGACGAGGGCGGCGGCGAGCGCGGGCCGGCTGCGGTTCACTGCACTCCTGCCTGCCGCGGGGCGCGGCCTGTCGTGGCACCAGGCCTGTGGTCACGTCACGAGGTCGGCGTTGAGGACGATGGTGTCAGAGCGGTGCCCGTCCACGATCACCCCGCCGCGGGTGTCCGGCGCGTCGCGGGCCGCTCGCCGCCCCGTACACCTTATTGGGGGCGAAGTCCCTCTTGTCCATCCGCGGAACCGTCAGCCCCGGGCGTGACACCACCGTCCGGTCGGCCATGACCGGCGCAAACACGCCTCAACTCCGCTTGCGTGCGGCCGGGTTCTTGCCCCGGCGACGCACGGGCTGTTCCCATGGTCGGGGGGTGATGCGGCATGAGCGGACTGCGCGTCGTACCGGCCTGGAGGCACGGTCAGGAGCGGTTGTACGTCTGTGGCGCGGACGGCAGAAGCGTGGCGTGGTACGACCGCGACTCGTCCCGCGTCAATCTGATCGCCGAGGACCGCGAGGAGGCCGTTCTGCGGGCTCTCGCCCCCTTCCTGACCGGCCACGTCACCGTCGGCCCGCCGCCGCTGCCGACGCCCGTCGAGATGGCCCGCCTCGCGCTCCATCCGGACGACGACCTCGCCCCCAACCGGCCGGGTGAGGCGCTGCACATCGCCCTGGAGCGCGAGGCGCTGACCCCGCGGAGGCTGCGCTCGGACGCGCGGTACCGCGCGCTCACCGCGGAGCGGGCGGTCGGCGAGGCGCTGGACGGTCTTGAGGGGGCGGGCTGGCGGGTCCTGCACTCGGTGCCGCTGCCAGGCGGCGCCCGCATCCACCATCTGCTGATCGGCCCGGGCGGCCTCTTCTGCGTGAGCACCCTCGCGGTGCGCAGGCACCGGGTCCGCATCGCCGACCCGTTGGTCACGGTCGGCCGCGGCGAGCCCGCCCCGCTCCTGCGCACGCTGCGCTCCGACGCGAGCCGCGCCTCCTTCGCGCTGACGGCGGAGGTGCGACCCGTCCTCGCGCTCGCGGGCACGGGCGCGGCCGATCCGGAGGTGGCACCGCCGCCACGCGACGTACGGGTGCTGCGGGAGAGCGAGCTGGGGTCGCTCGCCCGGCTCGGCGGCCAGCTGAAACCGGCCGATGTGGAGGCCCTGCACGCCCTGGCCAGGGACCGCCACACCTGGCGGCGGGTCTGACCCGTCCCCAGGCCCCGGCCACCTGCCTCGGCCCCGGCCCGCCGGACGGGGTCAGAGGTTGTCGCCCCAGCCGCCCTGGATCATGGTCTGGAAGCCCCAGGAGCCACCGCGCCTGATCAGGATGTCGGCGTACCGCAGCCGCTGGGTGCCCTCGTCCGTCGTCATCACCGAGTCGGTGAAGACGACGGCCATCGCGGGGGAGAGGAAGACGGGCGTGCGCGTGGACTCGAAGGTGAGGTCCGCGCCGCCCTCTCCCATGACGTGCGTCATGGTCGCCACGAACTGCTCCCGGTCCCACTGGGCCGCCCGCCCGTCGCCCGCGGAGTCGTCGCTGACCAGGTTGAGCGGGAAGACGGCCAGGTCGGCCATGCGCTCCACATCGCGCTTCGCGCTGTGCGCGTCGTACTCGGCGAACCAGGCGTCCAGGCTCGCGCGGTCCTCGTCGGTCGGGACGTATCCGGTGTCGGGCAGAACGGTCATGCGGTCTCCTTCGTCCTCACATGGTCATGTCCTTCTGGCAGCATTCGTCAAGTTTGACTACTGCTGCCGTGAAAGATACTGCCCGCCGGGGCACTAGTCAAACTTGAATCGGACCACGGACGCCGTCGCGTGCCGCGTGGTGTGCTGCCGGACCTCGACCATGACCACCGGCTCGTCCGGCAGCACAC
>NZ_JASKYR010000965.1:0-2664 GCF_041028215.1 Streptomyces flavofungini | reverse complement strand
ATGGGGTGCAATAAGGCCTGAAACGGTGCGTACTCCGATCGGGGGGCGCTCCGTGCGGAACCCACCCCTTCTGAATTGACTCTGGCTCAACTATGTTCGTGTGACGTCGGGGTGTCGGGGGGATGCGCTCGTCGGGCCGGGGTTCCGGCCCGCGGAAGGGCTCGCTCCTCACACGCCGGTTGTCAATGGCGGGGAGTGTCTCCGGGGGGAGACGTCATTACCGGGGGAACGTGTATGCACATTCAGGAGACTCACTGGACTTCCGCTGCCGCGTCGGCCTCAGCCGTCGGCCCGGGCGGAAACGGACGCGACCTGGGGGAAGGAGCGCGCACGACACCGCTGCGTGTCGACGCACAGCGCAATCTCGAACATGTACTTCGTGCGGCCCGCGAGGTCTTCGGCGAGCTGGGTTACGGCGCGCCGATGGAAGACGTGGCGCGCCGCGCGCGGGTCGGTGTCGGCACCGTCTACCGACGCTTCCCGAGCAAGGACGTCCTGGTCAGGCGCATAGCCGAGGAGGAGACCTCCCGGCTGACCGACCAGGCGCGTGCGGCGCTCGGGCAGGAGGACGAGCCGTGGTCGGCGCTCTCGCGCTTCCTGCGGACGTCCGTGGCCTCGGGGGCGGGGCGGCTGCTGCCGCCCCAGGTGCTGCGGGTGGGCGTCGAGGACGCCGCCCCGGAGGACGGGGCACGGGTGCCGCAGCAGCGGCAGTCCTCCCCGGGCTCGCCCGACCTGCGCCTGATCGAACAGCGCCAGGCGCCCGCGGAGGAGTCCGCCTCCCTGGGCGCGGGCGACGACGCCGGGGCGGCGACGCTCCTCGACGTCGTCGGCCGTCTCGTCGAGCGGGCCCGTGCCGCGGGTGAGCTGCGTCCGGACGTCACCGTCTCGGACGTCCTGCTGGTGATAGCGACCGCGGCGCCCTCGCTGCCGGACGCCGCCCAGCAGGCCGCCGCCTCGTCGCGGCTGCTCGACATCCTGCTCGAAGGGCTCCGGTCGCGGCCCGCGTGAGGTGAGGCCGCGCCACACCCGGACGTTCGGTCCTTCAGTCGTTCGGTCGTTCGGCGGAGGGCTCGTCGTGAGGCTCGGCCGTGTCGCTGACATCAAACGTTGAGCCTTCCCCGAATGAGTGAACGGTAGTGCTCGATTGCGGTAACGCACCCCGGACGGGTGGTTGCCCGTCGAGGCCGCCGACCGGAGCGCGGCCGTGTGCCACTCTTTCCCGGTGTTCGGGTCTGAGTGTGCAACCGGGGGCGTTCCGCGATGAGTGCTGACGGTCGGGACGAGCCGCCCGCCGACTCCGCCGGGGAGGCCCCCCCGGGGAGCGGCGGCACGGATTCCGGCGGCCTGCCGACGGGGGACGCCCTGCCACCGGGGCAGGTGCCGTCCCAGGGCGGACGCGGCGGCACAGGTGCCTCGTCCGGACTCTCGGAACCGGCAGCGGCCGGACGTGCGGAACGCCCGCCGCAAGCACCGCAGGGCCCCAGCGTGCCCACGCAGCGCGCGGGCGACGCGAGCGGCCGGGCGTCCACCGGAGCCGAAGCGCCCACGGCCGACGCCGACCTGATCACGCGGATGCGGGCGGGCGACGACTCGGCGTACGAGGAGCTGTACCGCAGGCACGCCGAGGCGGTCCGGCGCTACGCACGCACCTGCTGCCGCGACGCGCACACCGCCGAGGACCTCACCGCGGAGGTCTTCGCCCGGATGCTCCAGGCGGTGCGCGGCGGCAGCGGGCCCGAGCACGCCGTGCGCGCCTATCTGCTGACCACCGTCAGGCGGGTCGCCGCGGGGTGGACGAAGTCGGCGAAGCGGGAGCAGCTCGTCGAGGACTTCGCGGTCTTCGCGGCCCAGGCGGCGCGGTCCTCGGAGATCTCCGACGACGACACCCTGGACCTGGGCGCGGACGTCCGCGCGATGCACGAGGCCGAGCAGTCCATGGCGATGCGGGCCTTCAGGAGCCTGCCCGAGCGCTGGCAGGCCGTGCTCTGGCACACGGAGGTCGAGGACGAGTCGCCGAGCGAGGTCGCCACGCTCTTCGGCCTCGACGCGAACGGCACACGGGTGCTCGCGAGCCGCGCCCGCGAGGGATTGAAACAGGCCTATTTGCAGGCCCACGTCAGCGCCACGCTCACCGAGAACGAGGAGTGCGCCCGCTACGCCGACCGCCTCGGCGCCTACGCCCGCGGCGGCCTGCGCACCCGCGCCGAGCGCGGCCTGCGCAAACACCTGGCGGAGTGCGCCACGTGCCGTCTTGCCGCGGGCCAGATCAAGGACGTGGCCAGCGGCATCCCCGCCGTCGTGCCGATCGCGGTCATCGGCTGGTTCGGCGCCGCCGGTTACGCGAAGGTGGCCGCGCTCGTCGGCGGCGGTGCCGCGGCCAGCGCCGGGGCCGGTGCGGCCAGTGCCGCCGTGGGCGGTTCCTCCGGCGGGTCCGCCGCGGGCGGTGCCGCCGCGTCCGAGGGGCTCGGCGCCCCGGCGAAGGCCGGTATCGCGGCGGGCATCGTGGTGGCGGCCGGGGTGGTCGCGGCGATCGCCCTCACCGGCGGGGGCGGCAGGCCGAAGGACGATCCGCCGCCCAAGGCGGACGCGCCCGCGGTCTCGGAGTCGATCGTGCCGCAGAGGCCGCCGTCCTCCGGCCCCGAGCCTGCACCGGCCCCGCCGGTC
>NZ_JASKYR010000964.1:0-2330 GCF_041028215.1 Streptomyces flavofungini | reverse complement strand
TCGCCGGGGGCGCAGCCGAGCGCGCGCTCCAGCCAGCCCGCGTCGGACTGCCAGCGCGCGAGCTGTCCCGCGGTGACCGTGCCGGAGCCGGTCGCGAAGACATTGAGCAGCGTCTTGGACACCAGGGCCGCGCGGCGCACCTCCGCGGCCCGGTCGCGCGCCCCGTCCTCCGGGGAAGCGGGCACCATCAGGCCGTCGAACTCCGCGGCCAGCTCCGGATGGCGCTGCACGACCGAGTCGAGGGAGACCTCGGGGTCGAGGAGCCCGGCGGGCAGCCCGATGTCCTCGACCACGGCGAGGCTCGCCGATTCCAGCGCGGGCTGCTCCTCGGGGTCGAAGAGCCGCGCGAGAAGCCGCCAGTACAGAACCTGACGACGGCTGTCGTACGGACTCGATCCCTGGTCACCCGGCGTTTCCAGCGCGGAGGCGGCCTCCGGCCGGGATGTCGCCTCGGGCCGTTGCGTCATGTCATCGGTCATGATCGGAGCAGCCTTCCCGCGCGCTCGCGCAGTACGGTCACCGCGTCGGTGGCCGCCTTCTCCGCCTTGGCGCCCGCCTTGTCGGTGGTGCCGCCCGCCCACTGACCGGCGTGCACCGTGACGCTCTTCTTGCGCACGGTCGTCTCCACCGCCAGCGGCTGGAGGTGGTACGCCCCCGCGTCCCAGCGCAGCAGCCCGATGCAGGCGCCCGACGCCGCGACGGCCTTGGGGGTGAGCGGCCCCGCGGCCGGCACCCGGTCGACGTCGACGGCGACCGGGTGACCGCCCAGGGTGAAGGTGAGGGCGGGGTCGTCCGCCTCGGCCGTGTACCCCTCGAGGAACACCGGCACCGCGATGCGGGCCGGATGCCGGTCCAGGGGCGCCGTCGGCGCGTGGACGGCGGTGGACAGGGCCACGCGCGCCGTGGCGAAGGCGTCGGCGGGCTCGCCGGTGCGCGCCTGTCCGTCGCTCCACAGCAGGTCGCCCTCGGCGGTGACCGGCATGTCGGTGAGGTCCATCGAGCGGCCTTCGCCGAGCGCGGCGAGGAGGGACATGTGCGGTCGCAGGAGCTGCCACAGTCCGGCTCCGACCACGGTGTCGGGCTTGGGGGCCGAGACCGCCGCCCGCACCAGGCGGGGCGGTGTGCCGTCGGCGGGCTCGAACACCGCGTGCACCTGCGCCTGCACGGCCGTCGGGTGCTCCTGGACGTCGACGCCGAGGGGCAGGAGACGGCCGGTGGCCGTGCCGGTCACCGGCAGGACGGCGGCCCCCGGCACGGTCAGGAGCATCGCGCGCGCCCACAGGTCGGCCCAGCGGCGCACCGGGACGCGCTCCAGGGTCACCCCCGGGCAGGACGCGGCGAGTTCGGCGGCGAAGCCGTCGAGGAGGGTGGCCGGACGCCGCAGCGCGGGGTCCTGGAGCATCGCGGAGACGACCTGGGCCGCTCCGGCGACCAGCTCGTGATCGATGCCCCGCCACCCCGCGCGCGCCAGGTCGCAGAGCCAGGAGCGGGCGGCGGCGAATAGATTGGCCCCGCCCGGCTCGACCGGGGCCGCGGGGCCGCCTCCCTCGCCGAGGACGCGGCCGGTCGCCTCGTCCACGCGGGCCGTCAGGGCGTCGTGGACCGAGCCGAGCAGGGCGGTGCGGGCGGCGGCGAGGACGACGAGATCGTCCTCGCCCGCGGTCCCGGCCGCCGCCTTCTCGGCCGCCTCGGCGCACCTGGCGGCCAGGGGCGATCCCGCGACGGCGTGCGCGAGCCGCGTCAGTCCCGCCGCCTGCTCGGGCCCCGGACGGAGCAGTCCGGCGAGGAGGCACTGGTCGAAGGCGTCGACGGCCGCGAGGGCCTCGTCGAGCCCGTCGACGGGTTCGGTGAGCAGGTCGGCGCGCATCAGGCCACCGCCCGGGTCGGCGGGAACCACTGCATCTCCGGCAGCGGAGCGGTGCTCGGGGCCAGCTCCAGATACGCCAGGTGGCGCAGGAACCGGCTGAACACCGAAGCGGCGGCCTGCGAGTCCGCCTGGGGCGGCCGGGCGCTGCTCATGACATAGGCGAGGGAGTGGGCCGTCGGCTCGCCGTCCGGGGCCTCGATCTTCAGATAGCGGGCCACGCGCTCGGCGCCGTACTGCAGCACGGACTCGCTGACCAGGGCCCTGATGTGATTGCAGAACGAGCCGCGCGCGCCGCCGCAGGGGCGGTTGTTGTTGGTGCTGCACGCGTACGCGTGCGTCCCCGCCGCCACCGACGAGACATAGACGCGTCCGATGTCCGAGCCGCTGGACACCACGCCTTGCAGGCGCTGCGCGGCCGTGCGGGTACGGTCACCCGCGACATGCTCGACGTCTCCCATGGGGG
>NZ_JASKYR010000963.1:0-2361 GCF_041028215.1 Streptomyces flavofungini | reverse complement strand
CCTGGAGCCACTCCGGCGGGCTCAGCAGGAACGACGTCTGATTGAGGTCGACCCGCTCCGGCGGCGGCGGAGTCGCGTCCTGCGGCACCTCGTCCGGCAGGCCGTACTCCTCCTCGTACCGGCGGATCACCTCGCCCACCGGGAGCCCCGGCCACAGCGTGGCCTCGCCGCTGTCCCTGGCGATGACGAGCCGCTGGTCGCCGCCGTCGGAGACGGGACCGTTCTCCCGGTCCTCGGCCCAGACGACGAACCCCAGGTCGAACTCCCTGACCCGCACCTCGCGGTGCTGATACCCCGGCACGTCGCCGTTGATCCACTCGTCGGCGCGCTCCTGCGCCTGTGCGAACGTCACCATGCTTACGTCACTCCCCAGCCGAGGACACGGGGACGGCACGCGCGAAGCCGCCGTCCACCATCAGGTTCGCCACCGTCTCCAGCTCCGGCGGATTGCCCGCGAGCCGCGACAGGAACGCGTCGAAGTCGTCGCCGCACGGCAGCAGCAGCCGCCGCACCCGCTCGGCGGGCGGCCACGCGTCCTGGTCGCGCACGTCGTCGTACGCGCAGAACCACACCGAGCCGACCCGGTCGCCCTTGACCTTCACGGCGAGCAGGCCGCCCTGCACGAAACCGACTCCCAGGTAGTCCTTGGTGAGATGGTCCCGCAGACACTTGTTGACGTACACCAGGTCGTTGACCGCCGCCTGGTCCCGCACCGTGAAGAACGGCTGGTCGACCAGGAGGCCGAGCTCGGCGTCGAGCGCCGCGCCGACCGGCGCGCACCCGCCCGCCGCCTTCAGGAAGGAGCGGTAGGCGCCCGGCAGCCGGTAGCCGAGGTCCTCCTCGACGCCCTGCACCTGCTGCTCGCTCACCGCGAGCGCGGCCTTCGGCAGCCCGAAGTGCGCGGGCCGCGTCTCCTGCAACGGCCGCGTCCCCCGCTTCTCGTGGTCCACGGCCGTCGTCGCGATACCGCCGTGGTGCCGCAGCAGCGCCTTCACCTCGACCGGTACGAGTTCCAGGCGCCGGCCGCCCGGCACGTGGTGCCACGTCCAGCCGTGCGGCGTCGCGACCGCGGGAATCGTGTCCCACAGCTCGTGGCCGTCCGCCGCGAGCGCCGCGTTGGCCGACACGTAGTCCGTCAGGCGCAGCTCGTCGACGCCGAAACCCTCCGGGGGCTCGGCGATCTCGGCCGCGGCACGCGCGTAGGCGGAGAAGTCCGGGTAGCCGTGCTCGTCGACCCGCACCCCTCTGGGGTGGCGGGCGGCGCGGACCGGGTCCGGGAAGTGCACGACCTGCCCGGCGTACGCCGCGTTCGGCGGCGCGGACTGCTGCCCCAGCCGACCTGTCGTCATGGCGATTGCCCCCTGCGGCGCTGTGGAAGGTTCCGGTTCTGCTGCGTCGATCCGCACGTTCCGGACCGCGGATGTTCTCTTTCCACGGGTTCCGGTACTGCGGATGTCGACACAGCCTATGCGTTGGGACGGCACCGGTCACCGGGCCTCCGGTTCCATGACCAGCAGCCACCGGACGGTCACCGTGCGACGAAACCCGGCGGAAAGCCAGGCGTGTCGCAGAGCCCCAGCTTCCGCACCACCCGCCCCATTTGGCAGGCTGTCCCACGCGACGCGGGGGCGTGGCATACGCGGTGACGGCCGCGGAGCAGGGGGAGGGGATCAAGGACGATGCAGACGGCAGCAGGCGGCACGACCGCCCACACGACGCACACGGCGGCGCCCACCACGGCGTCCGCGGCAGCGCCCGGCACGGGCCCGACGGCAGGACTCACCGTGGCCACCACAGCCGGTACCACCACAACGGGCGACGCCGCGTCCGCCGGACTCCTCGGCGACCCGCGCGTCGGCTGGAGCAGCACCGCCGCCCACGCGCCGGTTCTGCGTCAACGCCGTGACGGCATCCTGCCCACCGTCGCCGCGGCCCTCTCCGTACGCGGCCAGACCACCCTCACCTGCACCCCCGGACGCGGCGAGGAGCCCCCCGCGCTGCACCCGCTCGTCCAGGAGTTCCTCGACGCCCTGACCAGCGGTCAGCGCGAACGCTTCACCGGCCGCTGCGCCGAGGCGATCCTCGTCTCCCGGCACGTCGCCGCCGCCGACGCGAGCCGCTCCAAGCGCGCCGCGCGCAAGCCCATGACCAACGGCGAGGCCCGCAAGGCACTCAAACACGCCAAACTGACCACCCGTCGCATCCGCGAGGACGGCGACCCCCTGCACGGCTCCTTCGCCCCGCCGTGCCGCTCCTGCACCGCCCTCACGGCGCACTTCGGCGTACGCGTCGTCGACCCGACGTCCACGGAAGCCTGACCGCCGCCCGCCAGACCGCCTGACCGCCTGACCGCCTGACCGC
>NZ_JASKYR010000962.1:0-2429 GCF_041028215.1 Streptomyces flavofungini | reverse complement strand
GTCCGCTGGTTCTGGTGTGTCGGACACGGGACCCCCTCCCGGCCGGCGCACCCTGCGCAGCTCGTGGCGGCGCTACGGGCCGCAGGGCTGGCGGGGCCCGGCATCTCGTTCAGTGCGCGCCGGTCAAGATCAACGGACGGCGCGCACCACAGTAGCCGCGCGACCGCCGTATGCGCCCCGGAGCGCCCCTCCCTGTGTCATGACCGTGACAGCAGCCCAAAGTCGCAGCCAGGACCATGACAACAGCGGGCCTGCCGAAAAGCAGGCCCAGGAGTGCTAGGCCCGCCCCCGGACGCTCTCAGGCAGCCAGTCGGGCAGTTCCTCGGTCCGCTGGAGCCACTCGCGCGGCGGCGCCCCGCCCGCTCCGGAGGCGACCACGCCGCCCACGATGGCGCAGGTGGTGTCCACGTCGCCGCCGACCGACGCCGTGTCCCAGAAGGCCCGCTCGTACGCCCCGAGGCCGCGCGCCGCCGACCAGAGCGCGAACGGCACCGTGTCGTGGGCCGAGGTGCGGCGCCCGCAGCCCAGTACCGCGGCGACCGTGGCCGCGTCTCCGTAGTCGAGCATGTCCCGCGCCCTGCGCAGCCCCGCTCCCACGGCGCTGCGCGGCACCAGCGCGATGACGCCGTCGAGCAGGTCCTTCGGCGCGGGCGGCCCCGCGGGGTCGGCGGCGAGCGCCGCCGCGGCGGCCACCGCCATGGCGCCGACCACGGCCTCCCGGTGCTGGTGCGTGGGGTAGGCGGAGATCTCCGCCTGGTGGGTCGCCTGCTCGGGGTCGTCCGCGTACCAGGCGCCGAGCGGCGCGATCCGCATGGCGGCGCCGTTCCCCCAGGAGCCCTGCCCCTTGAAGAGCGCGGAGGCCAGCTCACGCCAGTCCCCGCCCTCGCGGACAAGGCGCAGCAGCCGGTTGACCGCGGGGCCGTAGCCGCGGTCGAAGTCGTGGTGCGTGGCGAACGAGAGTGCGAGGGCGTCCTGGTCGATCCGCCGGTGCGCCAGCAGCACGGCAAGCACGGAGCAGGCCATCTCGGTGTCATCCGTCCACTGCCAGGGTGCGTCCGGCAGCGTCCGCTTCTTGAGCAGGGGATAGTGCGCGGGCACGAAGAACTGGGAGCCCAGCGCGTCGCCCACCGCCAGTCCGCGCAGGCTGGCGAGCGCACGCTCCGTGCGCCGGTCGAAGGAGGAGTCAGCGGTCATCGCTCAGCCACTCTATCCGGTGATGCCGTACGGCTCCGGCTCCCGCCAGCGTTCGAAGGGCCGGTCGAGCGCGTACTTGCCGTCGTCGCCGAGCACCAGCATCCGCATCTCGCCGTTCCCGGGGTTCGACAGCGACTCGAACTCGGCCACCGTCCAGTGGAACCAGCGCATGCAGAACAGCCGCATGGTGAGCCCGTGCGTGACAAGGAGGACGTTCGGCGGATGGTCCGGGGCCTCGAAGCTCCGGTAGAGGCTCTCCAGGAAGGCGCCCACCCTGTCGTACACGTCCGCACCGGACTCGCCCTGGGCGAAGCGGTAGAAGAAGTGTCCGTAGGCGTCCCGATAGGCCTTCTGGAGGCGTACGTCGTCCCGGTCCTGCCAGTTCCCCCAGTCCTGCTCGCGCAGCCTGGGCTCCTCGCGCACCCGTGCGCGAGCGGGGTCGAGGCGGAACGCCCGGAGCGTCTCGTGCGTGCGCCGGTAGGGCGAGACGTACACACTCACCCGCTCCCGGCCGATCACCTCATGGAGGCGCTTTCCCGTCTCTTCCGCCTGGGACCACCCCGTCTCGGTGAGGGCGAGCGCGTGATCGGGCTCGCGCTCGTACACGGTGTCGTCGGCGTTTCCCGCCGACTCGCCGTGCCGGACCAGGATGATGCGCCGCGGGCGTGCCATGCGGAAACCCTAGATCGACCAGGTGCCCGACGGCTCAGCCGGGTCGCCGTCCGGACTCCATCCGGCGTACGCCGTGCCCGCGCGCGGGATCACACCGTCCACGACGGTTCGAGGTCGACGACGTCCCCCGCGAGGGCCGCGACGTCCGCCTCCGTCTGGGCCCGCAGGGAGAGCCGCTCCACCCGCTCGACGCGGTACTTCCCGCGCTCGGCGGCGGACTGCCACATGGAGAGCACCAGGAACTCATGGCCCGGCGCCTCGCCGAAGAGCCCGCGCAGCATGCCGGGCGAACCGGCCATCGCCGGGTTCCAGACCTTCTGCTGCATCAGGGCGAAGTGCTCCACCCGCTCCTCGTGGATGCGGCAGTGGGCGACACGCACCACGTCGGCGTCGGTGAAGCGCGGCTCGAACCCGGTCTTCACGTCGAACAGGTGGTCGAAGAGCTTGGCCCGCGCGTTCTTGTACGTGCCTCCCTGCGCCGCCGCGAGCCGGTCGTGGGAGCGGGCCATGAAGGAGTCGTAGAAGGCGCGGCTCTCCCAGAACGTGAAGACGTGCGCGACACC
>NZ_JASKYR010000961.1:0-2512 GCF_041028215.1 Streptomyces flavofungini | reverse complement strand
CACACCGGCGACCGCTTCCGCGCGGTGGTCGCGCCGGGCGGCGGGGCGCTGCGGGAGGGACGGTGGTACGCGTTCCTGCGGGAGACCGGGGCCGTCGGCGACGGTACGGCCCGCGCCCACGACGGCATGCCCGTACGGCTGCTCGCCGCCGTCTCGGCGGGACTGCCCCTGCGCCGGGAGGTCGCGGGGCGGGAGTTCACCGCCGACCGGCGGTTCGGCGACCGGCTGCTCGTCGAGGCGGGGCCGGTCCTCGCGCGCTCCGAACGCGGGGCCTACCGGCAGCACCGGCTCCGCACCGTCCACTATCCGGCCTGCCGCGCGCGGCCCCTGACCGACGCCGTCCTCTACCTCGACGGCGACTCGCCGCGCGCCGTCCACGAGGAGCTGGTGCGGCGCGGCGCCGAGGTCGAGCACCTCTGGGTCACGCACGACCAGCAGACCAGTGTCCCCGCGGGCGCCACGGGCGTGGAGGAGCACAGCGCCGCCTGGTACGAGGCGCTGGCCCGCTGCCGCCGCGTCGTCACCTCGGGGCACCTGCCGGACTTCTTCGAGCGCCGCGAGGGCCAGACCGTCGTCCAGACCTGGAACGGCGCCCCGCTCAAGCGCATCGGCACCGACCTCACCGACACGCTCTACGCCGACCACGGCCATCTCGACGCCCTGCCGCGGCTGTCCCGGCAGTGGGACGTCCTGGTCTCGCCGAACCGCTTCTCCACCCCGCACCTCGGCCGCGCCCTCGCCTACGACGGCGAGGTGCTCGAAGCGGGCTCGCCCCGCAACGATGTGCTGTTCGGCGACGACCGCGGCAAGGTCGCCGACCGGGTCCGCCGCGAGCTGGGCATCCTGCCCGACAAGCGGGTCGTGCTGTACGCGCCGACCTACCGCGACCACCTCGCCTACCGTCCCGGCCGCTTCCGCTACGAGCCCGCGCTCGACTTCGGCGCGGCCGAGTCCGTGCTCGGCGACGACCACGTCCTGCTCGTGCGCAAGCATCCGCTGACCGCCGGCAGGCTCCAGGGCGCCCGGCCGCCCTTCGTGCACGACGTGTCGGCGCACCCGAGGGCCGCCGAACTCCTGCTGATCGCGGACGTCCTGGTCACGGACTACTCCTCGCTGATGTTCGACTTCGCGCACACCGGCCGCCCGATGCTCTTCCACGCCTACGACCTGGAGCACTACCGCGACACCGTGCGCGGCTTCTACCTCGACTTCGAGACGACCGCGCCGGGGCCGCTGCTCACCTCCACCGGGGAGGTCGTCGAGGCGCTGCGCGACCTGGAGTCGATCGCGGCCCGGCACGCGGAGGCGTACGCGGCGTTCCGCGAGGCCTACTGCGACCTGGACGACGGCGGGGCGGCGGCCCGCGTCGCGGAGAGGCTCATGCGGTGACCGGCACGCTCGTCGCCCGCAGGGCCGCCAACGGGGCCACGGCGCTGCTCGGCGTCCGGCGGTGGCGCCCCTCCCCGTACGCGGTCTTCGCCGCCCTGTTCTGGCTGGTGATGTCGCTGGCCTTCTGGCGGGTCCCGATGTGCTGCGACTTCGGGCAGCACGCGGCGGTCGTCGAGCGTCTCAAGGACCACCTCCTGCGCCCCGCGCACCCGATGGCGGACCTGCCGGGCGAGGGCAGCCCGTACTACTCGCCGTACGCGGTGGTTCAAGGCCTGTTCGCCAAGGTGACGGGGCTCGCGGGGTGGCAGGTGGTCAAGGTGGGCGGGCCCGTCAACCTGCTCGTCCTGCTGACCGGCATCGGCCGCTTCGTGCGCGTCCTCACCCCGCGCCCCTGGGCGCCGGTCCTCGCGCTCCTCGCGATGGTGCTGCTCTGGGGCACGCGGATGGCGTGGTGGAGCGGTTACCTCGGCCTGATGTCGATGACCGGCAACCTCGGCTACCCCTCGACGTTCGCGATCGGCCTCGCCTTCTGGGCGTGGGCGTGGGCGGGCGCGCTCGCCGGGGACCGGCGCCGGGCCCCCTGGCCCTACGTGGGCCTCGGCGCCCTGTGCGGTCTGATCCTGCTCATTCATCCGATCTCCTCGGTGGCGGCGGTGATCGGCGTGGTCGCGTTCGCGGCGTCGGGCCTCTCCCGGCTCACCACCGGACCGTCCCGGCTCACCACCGGCCCTTCCGGGCCCGGCGCCGGTCCTGGCAGGATCGCCGCGCTCTGGGCGGCGACCGCGCTGACGGCGGTGGCGGTGGCCGCGGTCTGGCCGTACTACAGCGTGTTCTCGCTGGTCGGCGACGCGTCCGTGGACTGGATCCACCGCCAGCTCTACACCGGCATGCCGCAGCGCTTCTGGCTCGCGCTGCTCGGCCTGCCCGCCCTGTGGCTGCGCTTCCGCAGGGACCGCGGGGACCCCCTGGTGCTCATGTTCGTCCTGGACTGCCTGGTCGTCGCCTACGGCTGGTTCAGCGGTCACTACACCTACGGGCGCATCCTCGGCCTCACCCTCGTGCCGCTCCAGTTCGCCCTCGCCATCGAGCTCGCCGCGCCGCGCCCCTGGGGATGGCGGCGCGG
>NZ_JASKYR010000960.1:0-2697 GCF_041028215.1 Streptomyces flavofungini | reverse complement strand
GGTGCGGGTTGGGCTCCTCGTAGTTGATCTGGCGGGGCACCCGCTGGTGGAAGAGCGTGAGCGCCGCCTTGATCAGGCCCGTCACTCCGGCCGCCGCGTCGAGGTGGCCGACGTTGGCCTTGAGGCTGCCGATGCGGCACCGCGGCGCGGGGCCGCCGGCTTCCCGGTGGGCGTCGCTGAGTGCCTGGAGTTCCAGCGGGTCGCCCATCGGGGTGCCGGTGCCGTGGGTCTCGACGTATCCGATGTGTGCGGCGGGCACGCCCGAGGCGTCGAGGGCGGCCCGGATGACCGCTTGCTGGCCCGTCGGGCCCGGCGCGGTGAAGCCGATCTTGTCGGAGCCGTCGTTGTTGACGGCCGAACCGCGGATGACGGCGTAGACGCGGTCGCCGTCGTGCAGGGCGTCGGTGAGCCGTTTGAGGACGACGACGCCGCAGCCGTTGCCTTTGACGGTCCCGGCGGAACGGGCGTCGAAGACGCGGCACTGTCCGTCGCGGGAGAGGATGCCGCCTTCTTGGTAGGCGTAGCCCGTGGTCTGCGGGAAGGTGATGCTCACGCCGCCCGCGAGCGCGGCCCGCACCTCCCCGCGTGCCAGGGCCCGGCAGGCCAGGTGGACGGCGGTGAGCGAGCTGGAGCAGGCCGTCTGCACACTCATGCTGGGTCCGCTCAGGTCGAGCTTGTAGGAGACCCGGGTGGCCAGGAAGTCCTTGTCGTTGCCGAGCAGGACGGGGTAGGTGAGCGCGGCGTCGGCGTACTCCGCCGAGCGCAGCACGTTGGCGAGCAGGTAGGTGCTCATGCTGGTGGCGGCGAAGACGCCCACGGGCCCGCCCGCGTGCCGCGCGGTGAGCCCGGCGTCCTCCATGGCCTGCCAGGCGCAGGTCAGAAAGACCCGGTGCTGGGGGTCCATCAGGCGGGCGTCCCGCTGGGTGACGCCGAAGAAGTCGGCGTCGAAGAGGTCGGCGTCGGCCAGGTCCGCGCCCCGCGGCACCCGGGCGGGCGAGGCGATCTGCTCGGGGGTCACCCCGGCCTCGGTCATCTCCTCGTCGGTGAATCGGCGGACGGACTCGACGCCGTCCAGGAGGTTGTGCCACAGCTCGTCCGTCGTCGCCGCGCCGGGGAAGCGCCCGGCCATGCCGACGATCGCCACCGCCTCACCCGCGGCTTCGGGTGTGGACCGGATGTCCTTCTTCATCGTCTGCTGTCCCCTCGTACGGCGTCGACGTGCGCGGCGAGGCGGCGCACCGTGGTGTGTCGGTAGAGCTCGATCATTTGCAGGCCCCGCGCGTCGAGTTGCTCCTGGAGGAGCCGGTGGACCTGGACGATGTGCAGGGAGGAGCCCCCGATGTCGAAGAAGTTGTCCTCGGGGCCGATCTCGGCGCCGGGGAGCACCTGGCTCCAGACGGCGCGGATGGCGGCCTCGGTGTCGCCGCCGGTCGCGGCGGGTGTGCCGTCCGCGCCGTGCCGCTCCGGTGCGGCGGGGTGTTCCGGCCAGGTCAGGGCTGCGTCGTCGACCTTGCCGTTGATGGTCAGCGGAAGCGAGGCGGCGCGGACGATCTTGGTGGGCACCATGTAGGAGGGCAGCCGGTCGCGCAGGGCCCGCACGATGGCGGCGGACTCCGGCAGGCTCGCCCCGGCCGCGAAGGCGATCAGGTGGGGGTGGTCGGGATCGCGGGCGTCGAGCCGGACGGCGCACTCGCGGACGCCGTCCACCGTGAGCAGCGCGGTCTCGATCTCGCCGAGTTCGATGCGGAAACCGCGCAGTTGTATCTGCTGGTCGATCCTGCCCAGGTGGACGAGGGTGCCGTCGGGGCGGACCACGCCGAGGTCGCCGCTGCGGTAGACCCGTCGGCCGTCGCGTCGGGGGAAGCGCTGGGCGTTCAGGTCGGGCAGGCCGAGGTAGCCCGCGGTGACACCCGCACCGCCGACGAGCATCTCGCCGGGCACCCCGGGCGGGCAGACGTTGCCGTCGGTGTCGACGACCGTGACGGTGAGGTCGGGCAGCGGCCTGCCGATCACCGACCGGGTCTCCGTGCGGGCGTCGTGCGGGGTGAGCGGGTGGTGGGTGACGTGGACGGTCGTCTCGGTGATGCCGTACATGTTCACCAGTTGGGCCCGCTCGCCCATCACCTCGTACCAGGCGAGCAGGGAGGAGAACCGCAGCGCCTCCCCGCCGAAGACGACGTGGCGCACGGCGAGCCGTTCGCCGTCGCCCTTGTCGAGCACCTTGAGCAGCTGGCCGAAGGCGGAGGGGGTCTGGTTGAGGACCGTCACCCGCTCGCGGATGAGGAACTCGCGGAACTGGTCGGGGGCCTTGGCGCAGTCCTCGGGGACGATGGCCAGCCTGCCCCCGTACAGCAGCGCCCCGAAGATCTCCCAGACGGAGAAGTCGAAGGCGTAGGAGTGGAACAGGCTCCAGGTATCCTCCGCGCCGAAGCCGAACCGGTCTTCGGTGGCGCGCATCAGACGCATCACGTTGCGGTGGGTGACCTGGACGCCCTTGGGGCGGCCGGTGGAGCCGGAGGTGAAGATGACGTACGCGCGGCTCTCCGGGTCGTCGGCCGGTTCGCCGAGCGCGGCGGCCTCCTCCTGTGCGGTGAGGGGCGCGAGGATGTCCGGTGCGTGCAGGTAGCGGGCCAGGGGCGCGGGGCGGGCCTCCTGGTCGGTCACGATGGGCAGACCGTCCGGGAAGCTCTCCAGGAT